>CAYTDF010000054.1:0-9693 GCA_964436365.1 uncultured bacterium
TCCGCAGTGGGCTCTTCCATGGTTTCCGTCAGGGCCACAGCCAGGCCCAGATGGGCGTTGAGTTCGTCCACGAGCCCGTATGCGGAGATGCGGAGGCTGTCCTTCAGCACGCGTCCACCGCCGATCAGGCCAGTCGATCCACGGTCTCCCGTACGGGTATAGATGCGTTCTTTTTTCATGGTCTCACGTGGTGTGCCGTCATCGATGACGCCGATTCAGTAGTTGGCCCGGTAGGCTCTGTGTTTGGCTCCCGGAACGATCTCTGCCAGGGACAGCCGTTCATCCGGCGGCAGGCTGAGATTCCGTTTGGCTAGAAGGAGCGTTCTATGCACGCTCGAGGCGTTCTCGATCATTTCGAAACAGGGACCCACGAGACGGCTCATGCCCGGCCAGGGAATCCCACTCAGCCACGAAGTGATCGGATGAGATAGGCCGAACGTTATCACGCCTCGTCCTTCGGCGGAGGGTCGAAAGCCGATCTCCTCGAGGCTCGACAGCTCGAGCGTTTCGATTCGGTCGGTCAGCAGGCCGGATACGACGATAACCCGCTCGGTCGTGATCCCGTAGTGCGTGTTCTCGCGGATCGCGGCGTCGACCACAAACCGTCCCGCAGCCAGATAGAGGCCAAACAACAGGAACGGTATCCGGATATAGAAGCCGATTTCGCCGTGAAACAGGGTGCTGATCTCACCGTAGAGGGCGAAGTAACACCAGAAGAGGCTCAGGGGGATCAGGAGCAAATCGGCGATCCGCAACCGAATCCCACTTGTTGGCCTGCCACTCCAAAGGAGTTCCTCATCCGGCGCTAGTTCGTTCCCAATCACCTCACGGGTCCCCGAAGTCATCCCCCCCCTCCTCTCCTCGTTTTGCACACAAGACACTATCACGCGCCTCAAATTCTGCCCAGCCTGCTTCGTTGGCTCCGCAAGTCCGTGTAAAGTGGACGCTCAGAGCGTTTTCAAGACCGCCTTCTCATTCAGGTGAACCGTGGCTAGTGAATCTAACTCTCGTTTTATGCAAAACCTCGCGGCGCTGGAGTGTGTCCGGCCCGATGTGGTGGCGCAACTTCGAGCGCAAACCGAGCGTATTTTTACGGCGCCATACATCTGTGAGGGCAATCCTCCCCGAGAGGGGGTTTGTGTTAATAGTCGTGGACACCAGGAGCCGATGTACGGTGACGGTCTCTCTTGGGATGAGCGTCTCCGCGATTATCGCGAGCGCTGGAGTGTGGCGCGTGCAGGGGAACTCGGCGCGTCCCCCGAACACGCCCTGCTCGTGCTCGGGATGGGCCTGGGAGGGCATTTGGCCTTGCTCCTGGAGAGCATCGATCCCGAAGGATGTCTGGTCGTCTACGAACCGGATCCCGCTGTGTTCCTGACCGCCCTGATGTGCGTGGATCTGAGCGGCGTTCTGGCCGATCCCCGTCTCCGTCTGCTGACCGGGATGACGCCCGAACGAGCCGTCGATATCGTCGGTGAAGAGCAAAGCTGGGGCCGTTTTCTCCACATGCCTTCCCGGATATTGATCCATCCCCCGGCTCTGCGGCTCTACCCGGAGTCGTGCCGTGAATTCACCGATTGCTGGAATGAGGCCATCGAGCGTGAGGACGCCTACCTTCGCAGCCGGGCCGGCCATGGTGAAATCGTTGTCTACAACACTGTGGGTAACCTGCCTCGCTTGTTCGATTGTCCGGGCGTTGCGGCGTTGTATGGGCGTTTTGCCGATACTCCGGCTCTGCTGATCGGCGCGGGTCCCTCACTGACCGGCCAACTGGAGACTGTACGCGAAGCGGCCGAGCGGATGTGGATCGTCTGTGTGAACAGCGCGTACCCGATCCTTCGCCGGGCGGGGATCGCTCCCCATTTCGTCTTGGCGCTCGATCATGAACCCCGGAATTGGGATTCCTTCAACGGGCTCGAACACGACCCACGTACGCATCTGATTGTCGATCCGCGTACCGATCCGCGGATACCGGAGGAGTTTCCCGGCCGGACGTTCTTGCTTTCGTGGCACACCACCACCGAATGTTTGGGCAGTCCCGCTCCTCCTCACGAGATCCCATTGGCGCGAGGCGGCGGGAACTCGTTGTATCACTGGATCCAAGAGCGCTTGGGGCCGAAGGGCACGGTCTCCGCGACCGGAAGCGTGGCTGTCGCCGCCTATCAGCTGTTGGCTCTCTGGGGATGCCGTCCGCTTCTTCTCCTGGGGATGGATCTCGCCTTTCCCGATGGAGAGACGTATGCCAAAGGAACCATTTTTGACGATCGAGAGAATCCACGGGACGATCGGATTGTCCGCAAGATTCCTAGCACGTCCGGTGCCCCCGTGGGCACCAGCGTCACTCTCAATCTCTATCGGCGTCTCCTGGAACATGAAATCCAGCGGTTCCGATGCCCGACCTGGAATGCCAGTCTCGGTGGAGCGCAGATCGCCGGGACCGAGGCCATGGCCCTGGATGCCACCCTCGAGCGAATCGCACCCCGGGAATCTCCCCATCCGGCCGACCTGTACGCCTTGGCGGAGCGCGAAGACGCTCTCTTTGAACACCGGGACGGGGTCGCCGCGGTTCTGAAGGTCGCGACCGGCGATCTGATCGCTCTGGTGGGCGCCGCCGGCCAAGCGGTCCGGAATATGCCAGAGGAGTCGGCATACATGCCGCCGCAGGCTGTGGAAGCGGCCGAGCGGGAACTGGCCACGTTACGGGAACGCCACCCCATCGCACATTATTTGCTCAACGAACTCTTGCAGAAAGCCCTCGCGGATTTCGAAAAGGCACGGTGGGAGTATCTCCGGCTGCCCGTGAAACGGCGGGGAGGCGCTCGCATCGCGCGCTGCCGCCGGGCCCTCATGGAAATCGTGCGGCAGGCGATCCATCTCCATTCACTGCTGAGTGACGTCAACAGCGTCTAGGTATCCTGTCTCTTTTTTGGGGCCCTCTTCGGGGTTGGCGTAAAAAGGGAACCAGGTGGTGGGGGGGGGGGTATGCTTGCACTCATCGATCTCGTGGGTATCTTTTCTAGTACAAACAAGAACACGTACCCCTGAGGAGGAGCCGCTTCCCCCCAACGCCGAACCGGCGGTTTCTCCTCTCCCCCAAAAAACACCCCGGTGATCTCACCGGGGTGTTTGTTAATTGGAGGAGAACGTGGTTTGAGATTCGTTTGTGCCGTGGGGAGCGGGCGATGGCGAACTTCGCCGAGCATGGCGCTATGATTGTCCGAGAATATCTGTTTGGAGCAACATTAGATATGAAGTATCGATCAGAGTGTATTCCGTGCAGTCAACGGCAGGCTTGCCGTGTGTACCAAATTGCCGAAAGGGCGCAGGGGCGGGAGCCGGATGAACGGGAGTTGGAGCGTGTGAGTGCCTTGGCGTACGAGCGCGTGCAGGGTGCTGCCGAGCGGCTCACACCGGCCGAGCTGTCGTTCTTGGCGATCGAGGTGGGGCGTGAGGCCTCCGGTTGCACGGATCCATTCGAGCGTGAGAAGCGCGAGAGCAACGAACTGGCTCTGTCGCTCTATCCCCGGCTGAAGCAAGATGTAGCGGAGGCGGCCGATCCGTTTCATGAAGCCTGTCTACTGGCCGTTTCCGGCAACATCATCGATTTGGGTATTCAGGAAAGTTTCGACCTGGAGGCCACCTTCGCCAAAGTTCGGAAAGAAGGATTCGCGAGAGACTCGGCCCGGGAGTTTCGAGCCGAACTGGGCCGCAAGGACCCCTCGGGCGCGGGGACGCGTTTGCTCTATATCTGCGACAACGCCGGGGAGGTCCTTTTCGACCGGTTGATGATCGAGACCCTGCTGTCGCTGTTTCCAGGCTTAGAGATTACCGCCTCGATCAACTCGGGGCCCGCGCTAAACGACGCGTTGATGCAGGATGCGGTCGAGGTCGGCTTGCCTGACGTTTGCGAAGTGATCGACAATGGCCATTCGGAACTGGGGACCGTTTTGGAACGTGTCCACGAGCGGTTTCTGACGGCTTACGAGCGCGCCGATGTGATCCTGGCCAAGGGGCAGGCCAACTACGAAACTCTCGACGAGCGCGGGGAGAATCTGTTCTTTGTTCTGAAGGCCAAGTGCGAGTTGATTGCCGAGGCTCTGGAGGTCGAGCACTATGACGCGGTCTTCGTGACTTTTCCCGAACGCCGTTCGGCGAAGCCTGTTTCTTGATCGGAATTGAAAGACGAACGTGCCGCTACGCTTCCTGAAGCATGGACAGGACTTCTTCACCGCGCTCGCGCAAGAGCGAGAGTAGGGCGTTGGTGACCTCGATGTCGTAATAGCTTCCCCTGTGATCCTCGAAGTACTGTGCGATTTGATGGACCGGCCACGGGGGTTTGTAGCAACGCTCTGTGGCCAATGCGTCACAAACTTCGGCCACGATGAGGAGACGGCTGTTGGGATGAATCTCTTCGCCCTTCAGTCCGCGCGGGTACCCTTTCCCATCCCAGCGTTCGTGGTGTTCGTAGACGTACTGCGCGACTTCGGAGAGACGCCCGATCGGGGCCAGGATTCGGTACCCCACTTCCGCGTGGGTCTTCATGGTTTCGTACTCACTGTCGGTCAGCGGACCCGGTTTCAGCAGGATGTCGTCGGGAATCCCGATCTTGCCGATGTCGTGAAGGAGCGCTCCGAGCCGAAGCGATTCGTGCTCCGATCCTTCCACGCCGAGACGGTTGGCCAAGGTCAGCACGAATCGCGAGACACGGTAACTATGACCTTTGGTGTGCGGATCGCGCGCCTCTAACGCGTACGCCAGCGATTCGACGGAGTGGACCAGAAACTCGCGTAGTTCGGCGGTTTGGGCCTGCAGTTTTTCTTCCAGGAAGTTCTGGTATTCCGTGTTTTCCAGGGTCAGACGCCGTTGGACCATGGCCCGGTCGGTCACGATTTCGACCAGGTCGAGGTTGAACGGTTTCGTGAGGTAATCGTAGGCCCCCAACGAGATCGCGCTGATTGTGTTTTCGAGTGTGGGTTGTCCCGTCATCAGGATGACGAGGATGCCACGATCCAGTTCGATGACTTCCTTTAGGAGCTCCGTTCCGGTCATTCCGGGCATGTAGATGTCGGAAAAAACGATATCGAAGTCCTCGTCCGCGAGGCGTTGCAGGGCTTTCTTTGGATCGAGTTCGTTCTCCGCTTCGTATCCCACCGAGCGGAGGAACTCGGCCATCATCTGGCCAATGGCGGGCTCATCATCGACAATGAGCATGCGGCCAGTGTTCTTCTTCGTGCTGATTCCGATTGCCATGGATGTTCTCACGCCGCTTCATTCACGTACGGGGACAATAGTACACGCAAAATCCTGACCGAGCAACGAGCGAATAGTTCCGCGGCGTGACCTCCGTTGCCGAGCGAACAACGGCTTGCTACTGTTCACGACTTACCGGGGTATCGCGCGTTTTCGTGAGGTTGAGTTGATGTTTTTCCGCAGTGACCTCGGCCCTTGCGCGAGAGGTATACCGACACCGGTTGACGGGACGTTCGACTCCGGCAAAACTTAGAAGCGGTAACCAAGGTCTCCCCGGAAGCGTAACCAAAGTGTTCGCGCGGCCCGGACGCCGTCGGTCTCTTTCACCCGATGCGGCTTTTGAGGATACCCTGTACGATTCCGGTATCCGTTGATGTGTATAGAACAGAGGCGGCGTAGCTCAGTCGGTTAGAGCAAACGGCTCATATCCGTTGTGTCACAGGTTCGAATCCTGTCGCCGCTACTTTACTTCCCCTTTCGCGACCGTTCGTTAAGATAGGTTTCCGCCAACCTCTACGGTTGGTTCATGGCGGTTTCCGTGAACGGGCGCACGCTCGAATGCGCTTCCCGCTCGGGTGTATGAAGTGCCCACGGGGGCGGAGCGTTTGCATCAAGCGATCGGTCCCAATCCCTAGGGAGACGCGATAGAATTCTTGGCTGATGGCTACATGGCGTGAACTCTTGTCGGCTGCGGGCCGGTTCAGCGGTGCCACGGTGATTAGCCGGGTCCTGGGCCTGGTGCGTGATATCTGTCTTTTCGCGTGGATCCCCACCGCGCAGTTGGATGCCTTTTTCGCCTCTCTCACCGTTTCGAGCACGTTTCGGCAGTTTTTCGCGGAGGGAACTCTCTCGTCCGCCCTCATTCCCATTTTGACGCAAACCAAGAGCGAGGACGGGGAAGAGGCGGCACGCCACGCGGCCTGGGCGATTCTGCGCGGCTTGGCGCTGGCCGCCGGCGCGGTCTGTGTGCTCGCCATTCTTACCGCCGACTGGTATACGCCCGTGCTCTTACGGGGCTGGCAGGCCGATGCCTCGTTTCCACTCGAACTCGCCCAGGTTTTGGTCAAGATCATCTTCCCGTTTCTTCTCTTCGTCTCCCTCGCCGCCTGGTGTATGGGTGTCTTGAACATCCATAACATCTATTTCATCCCGGCGGTGTCGCCCGCGCTCTATAATCTGAGCGTGTTGGCCACTCTGGGGGCGTCGGTGGCGTTCGCACCCGAGGAGAACCGGGTCTATTGGGCGGCTTGGGGGGTCGTGCTGGGTGGCTCCGTTCAGTTGGCGATTCAACTCCGGCCTATCGGCAAGATCGGTTACACTCCCCGCCTCCGGGGACCGATCCTCCATCCTCGCACACGTCAGTTTCTTCGCGCTGCCGCGCCCGCCTTCTTTGGCTTGGCGATCTACCAGCTGAATATCCTGACCAACCGGCTCTTCTTTGGGAGTTATCTGGAGGAGGGCAGTGTGGTCAGCCTGTTCGGCGCGTTCCGTCTGGTTCAGTTTCCGCAGGGTGTGTTGGGCGTCGCGATCGCCGCCGCCGCCTTTCCGCGCATTGCCGCGAGCGTGGAGGCGCGGGACCCGGCCACGACTGGGCGCACGATCCAACGTTCGCTGGAGCTGCTCGCGGTGTTGTTGATTCCCGCTTCGGTTGGCTTGGCCATGGTGGGCGAGGATCTAGCGCGCGCCTTTCTCAATGTCGGAAGTTACGCCGAGTCCGGCGGCGTCCGTATCCTCATCCCGGCGCTTATGGCTTATTGTGTCGGACTGGTTGCATTCTCATCCACCAAGATCGCGGTTCAGCTCTCCTACGCACATCACGATTTCTTGACACCGGTCTGGGTGGCTTTGGGGGCCTTCGGAGTGAATGTCGGCATAAGCTCCCTCTCGGTTTTTGTCTTTCAGTGGGATGCCTGGGGACTTGCCATCGCCGCCAGTCTGGCCAGTTGGGTTCAGCTGAGTGTGCTTCTCCTGGTGCAGCGTCGCCGTCTCGGGTCGTTTCGTTCCGGCCGGCTGGCGTGGGTCGTGGTGCGTGTGCTCTTGGCTACACTGGCCATGGGCGCGCTCTTGGCCTTGCTGATGGGGGCTCTCCCGGAGGCCGCGTCACGAACGATGCACACCGTTCGTTTGCTGGTTGGGGTTTTGACGGGGGCCGTGGTTTATGCGTGTGCCGGGATGGTTTTGTTCCGAGAGGAACTATTCGCCGCGCTCCACCCGCGGTCGGCTGTGGCCGAGGAGACCGGGTTGGACAGCGACAAAGGGCCGAGGTAGGCTCGTTATGCCGATAGGGGAATGTTGTCGCACCGCAGTTTCGCCCCCGTCAGCCATTACTTTCGAGAGAACCTTCGGAAATGTCGGAGGTTCTAGAGACAGAGACCCAAGAGAAGACACGCAGACGCATTTTTTGGGTGGTCATCGCCACTGTGGTTGCGGTTGGCTACATGATGCGGCACCGACTCGGCGCCCTGATGGATGAATACAAGATCGATCCCGCCGTCTGGCTGGATTCTCCCACGCTTTTCTACTCCGTGGTGGGCGTGACCGGCGCATTCATTCTTTTCTCTGTGCTGATTACGCTTTGGGCCAAACTCCGTGTGAGCCGGGCGGAGGCTTGGGGACGGGACTTGTCGGACTCGACCTTGGTGTCGTTGCTTGGCGGTACCGAGAAGGCCGAGAGGATCATGGCCTTTACCCTGCTGCAACGGCGTTTGGACGACGCTCTGATCGATCCGCTGGTTCGGCAACTCCGCACGATGGATGAGGAGGGGGCCGATCCGCGGTATGTGATCTACCTTCTCGAAGACCTCGAGGCGACTAAGGCGATCCCCGCGTTACGGAAGCTGGCCAAGAATGTCGAGAGTCGTCCCCCGGCGGTGATCCGCGCCGCGCGAAACGCTTTGGAGCGGATCCCCGCGACCGGTGAATAGCCCCGGCGAGTAGCCGCACGCGGTGGAGTCGATGGGGGAATGTTGACCCCGTTCCGAGGATACGTAGCTTAGGGCTGTGTCGACAAGCGTTAGAGTGTTTCTCGATGATTTCATTGTATCTTCCACGAGCAATGTCCGATTGAAGAACGCTCGGAGCCCAACCACCGGAGGCACTACGTGCGCCCTACCGGACAGTACTTCAGAGAGACACTCTGAGTGAAGCGATCTTGTGCTTGAGGTAAGGATGGACGTTCCACGTTATTTTGGTTTTGGACCCTACTTGCGGGATCGATTCGGTGAGCGCGTCCACAAAGTCTCGATCGACGCCGGTTTCACCTGCCCGAATATCGACGGGCTCAAAGGGACCGGGGGTTGCTCCTACTGCAATAACTCGGGCTTCAGTTTCAACACCCGCGCCCAGCCTGAGGCCGCCGCCGAGGCGGTGTTGGAGCAGGTGCGCGGTGGGATCGAAGTTCTGCGCAAGCGATTCAAAGCCAAGCGGTTCATGGCCTACTTCCAGGCCTTCTCCAATACGTATGCGCCGGTCGACCGGCTCCGCGAGTTGTACGATGCGGCGCTGCAACCGGAAGAGGTAATTGCGCTCTCTGTGGGGACACGTTCCGATTGCGTTTCGCCCGCCGTTCTGGATTTGCTCGAATCGTATACCGACCGCTACGAGGTCTGGATCGAATACGGCTTGCAGACCAGCCACGACCGGACGCTGAAGGCGGTGAACCGTTGCGAACTGTTCGACGATTTCATGCGCGCGATCGAGATGACCGCGAAGCGCAATATGAAGATCTGCGTTCACCTGATTCTCGGGTTACCGGGCGAGAGCCAAGAGGATATGTTGGTCACCGCCGACCGGCTCGGCGACATCCCCTATCACGGGTTGAAACTGCATATCCTGCACGTCATGCGTAACACACGTATGGCGGACGAATTGGCCGAGGGGCGCGTGCCGCTGCTGGATCGCGAAACGTATGTCGATACCGTCGTTAAAGTGTTGGAGCGGATCCGTCCTCACGTCTCCTTGCAGCGCATGACCGCCGCCGCGCCTCCCGATATTCTCCTTGCGCCGCGGTGGTGCTTGGACAAGAACGGCATCCGCCGCGACATCGAGAGCGAACTCGAACGGCGCGACACCTGGCAAGGCAAAGCGCTCGGTTTCCCCCTCGAAAGCGTGGGCGATTGGCGCGATGTCAGCCAAGCCCTCGCCGCATCGACGTAGGAACGCGTTCTTTTTTAACGGCCTTTTCCCAACGAAAAACGCCCGGGAATCCCCGGGCGTCTCCGTCGTGTCGTTCCAAGGTGCTCGCTGGCGATCAACGACCGGTTCGTCTTCTTGATTTCGACTTGGTTTTCTTCTCTCGTTTCGGTGCCGGAACCTCCACCGGGTCGATGGTGACGTTCACTTCCGTGGTCCCGGAGAGGATCTCATCGGGTGCGATGCCGTGTGTCTCGAGGTAGCTGTTGTAGGCGTCGCTCTTCATCTGTTTCTGAGTGACCTCCTCCAGAT
>CAYTDF010000054.1:9703-14704 GCA_964436365.1 uncultured bacterium
GCTCGGTCAGAATGTAGGGCGTGATAAACGTGAGGAGTTCGGTTTTCTCCACTCGCTTGCCTCTACTCCGAAAGAGGCCGCCCAAGATCGGAACGGACTTTAAGAAAGGAACCCCGTCGCTGGAGTCGACGAACGCTTCGTCGAGCACACCGGAGAGCACGACGGTCATGCCGTTGTTCACGGTCACAAAGGTGCTCACCTCGCGTTCGGAGAACGCGGTCAACTGCACGCCTTGCACGTCAATTGTGTTGAAACCTTCCAGAACCTCACCGTTGATTAGGGTTACGTCCAATGTTACCCGCTGTTCTTCTTCGCCGACAGAGGCGATGTTGATCTGTGGTGTGACCGAGAGCACTAACCCGACCTCCTTATAATCG
Organism: uncultured bacterium; assembly: GCA_964436365.1. GTDB lineage: Bacteria > Hinthialibacterota > Hinthialibacteria > Hinthialibacterales > CAYTDF01. Next base: position 10,081 of record CAYTDF010000054.1, read on the forward strand.
GTGGAGAAGGTCGTCCCAACGCTCGTGGTATTCACGTCTTCGAGGTACGGGATGCCCTGTTGGAGCCGGACAATGGCCGGCACGTTGTTGGAGGTCATGATATTTGGCCGGGCGATAACGTTGGATTTGACTTCCGAGGCCAGGTAGTTCAGAACCACTCCGAACTGCGATGTCGATAGTGTGGAATAGTTGAACCGGTTGAGCGGCGAATTGGCCAGGTCGGGGAAGTTCTGGTAGTTGCCACTGAGGCTGCCGCTAATTGCGGTTCGGCCTGTGCTGGCCCCACCCCATTGAATTCCCAGAGCGTCCTGGTCGACGGCGGACATCTCCACGATCAGAATCTCGACCAACACTTGGGCGGTGGCCTTGTCGAGGTCCTCGATCAGATCCTTGATCGCCGTGAAATTCTGTTTTCGGGTGGTGACCAACAGCGAATTCGTACGCGGTTCGGCCACGATCCGCACGTTGCCGATGAGGCTGCTGACCTCCCGGTCGTTGCCCGCCGAACCCGATAGGAACCAGAACGATCCTCGGCCGCCGCTGTTGTTGCCTCCCTGGGTGTCTTCTTGGAAGAGCTCTTTGAGATACCCGGCAAGTTCGGACGCGCTGGCGTTTTTCAAAGTCACCACAATCGTCGAACCGAATTCCGCGACCCGGTCCAATTTCTCGAGCAGCCCTTCGATCACCGAGAACGCGCGCGGCGTGGAAGAGATGACGACCAAACTGTTCGTGGTCGGATCGGCGATCACCCGCACCTTGCCCGCTAATGCCGACACCGAAGTCTGCGGCTCGGAACGCCCCCAAAACTGGTAACTGGTGGAGTTGCCCTCGAACAGGTCTTGAAGAATCATGGCTACGGAAGACGCGTCGGCCTCCTCCAGGGGATAGACGCGGGGCTCTTCCTTTCCTGCACCGAGTTCGGTGTCGAGCGTGTCGAGAAGCTCCTCGATCATCGGGAAATCTTCCACTTTGGCGGAGATAATCAACGCGTTCAGCCGGAGATCCTCGTATATCTTGATCTGATCGTCTTCGCCGCCGCCCCCTCGCCGATTGTAATACGGGTAGTAATACCCGCCCCTTCCGCTACTGCTGTCTCCTTCGCCGAGAACCTCTTCAATGGCTTCCGATAGCACAACCGCATCGGCGTGTTCGAGCACAAAGACTTTCGTGTCTCGTTCGCTGATCTTGACGTGGTCCAGATCGGTGACGAGAGTCGTGACGAGTTCGACGTCTTCCGGCAAACCGGTCACCAACAGCGTGTTCGTCCACTGGTCGGCAACGATGGTCGAACGGCGCGCGCCGGACATATTGTTTCGCATCAGTTCGGAGAGTTCCGCGGCCAGCATTTGGGCGTTGGCGAATTTCAACTTGAGAGAAATGGTTTCCGTGCCCTCCGTCGTACTGGTATCCAGTTTCTTCACGAAATTGATGACCATCTCTACGTTTGGCGCGGGGCCGGAGATGATCAAGTTGTTTGTTGTCTGATCCGCGAAGACCTGTGTGGTGAGGCCGCTGCCTCCGCTGCCGGGCCCGCCGCGCTTGCTTCTTCCGCCGCCACCGCCAAGGCCTCCTGCGTTGAGATGGCCGAGGAGGCCTTCCAGTGCCGATTGCAGTTGGCGGGCTTGGCCGTAATTGATCTTCACGATCTCGGTCACGATCCGGGTGCCTTCATCCTCCCGATCCAGTTGCTCGATGATCTTCGCATAGCGTGCGATATTCACGCCGGTATCGGTGATAATGAGTTGGTTTGTGCGCGGTTCGGCGATGATCCGGCTGGGATCGGGAAAGAGCGGGGTGAGCGCCTCTTTGAGCCGCATCGCGTCCGCGAATTTGAGGGAGACGATCTGCCGTTGCAGACGCGAGCTGGTCGGGTCGGGCTCACCCGTTTCCACGTTGATCCCCGCCTTCAGGGCTTCTTCCACAGTCAGGGCCATCAGCATGCCGTCGGTTTCGAACAGCGTGAAGTTCTTGTACGCCAGGACCGTCTCGATCTTTCGGAGCGCTTCCTCCTTGGAGACCGGCTCGGGCATCATCAGCGTGAACTTCCCTTTTACTCCGTCGCTCTTCAGCAGGGGTTTCTTGAGCAGGTCGGCGACGAACTTCAACACCTGATTGATTTCGGTGTCTTTGAAGTTCAGCGTGACATTACCGTCTTCTTCTTCTTCGCCCTCACCTTTCTGTCCGCCTTCGTCCGGCTGGCTGGGGACAAACAGATTGCCGGACTTGAGAAACTCGCCGAACTGTCCGAACAGAAATCGCGCCATCTGCTCGCCACCGTTGGCCACCGCCGGAGTCGAGTCGGCCACAGCGGCTTCGGCTGTCTCTTCGGTCTTCGGTTCGGAAGCGTTTGTCTCTTGCGCTTGGGCCGAAAGAGCGAATCCAACGCCGCCCATCAGAAACAGGAACAGGACCCATGGCGTGATATTTTTCTTCATGATTGAACTCTCCTTGGGGCGGGGTTGCCCGACCTCTCGTTTCTCGCTTAGCGCCCTCGGCGCCCTTGGCGGTTCATCATCTGCTGCGCGCGCTCCCGATGTTCCGCGGGAATCTCATCCATTCCGATTGTGCCGTCCCGTAAACCGCCCAGAATCTGCTGGAACGACTTGCCGTTCAAACGGCCCATACCCGCGTTGCGCGGCACACGCATGCCTCGCATATTACTGGGGATCCTCTCTGGACCCCCACTGGATGGATTGGCCTTCATACGTCTCGGGCCGCGTCTTCCCGGACGGCCCATGCCGGGCGGTGGTCCGCCGGGCCCGCCGGGGGTACCACCTTGAAAGACATACAGTGTCTGTGGCGACGGTTTGCCATCTTCATGGATGGTCACGCTCACCGTGTCGACCGCAACTACCGTTGCCGATTGAATGCGGTCTCCCGCCTTCACCAGCCGATTGTTCACCAAGGCTTGATTGTTGAAGACGGCCGACACGCTGTAACTGAGTTTTTGGCGTTTGAAGACGTCCGCTACGTTCTTATTCTGTTGCGGCGGCGGGGGAGTTTTGGCCTTTCCGTCTCCATCCTTGGCGGCTTCGGTCTTGGGGATTTCGGCTTTTGCCGCCGAGGCCAGCAGCCGGTCCGCTTCTTGGATGCGCTCGAACTCGGAGATCCATGTCGACGCCTGAATCGAGATGCCGATCAGCAAGACCACAACGGCGATTGTGCCGACGTGTTGTTGCAGCCATATCTGCAACTGGAGTTGTCGTGTCGGGGTCATGCTTTCTTCTCGCCTTCTTCGGGCTTCTTCTGACCGATGTGTTTCGGCTTCTCGAGTAGATAGGAGGTTAGTTTCACGGTTCCGTTGATCTCGCCCGAGTTTTCGTCTTTCAGGGTCATGCGCACGTTGCGGATCACCACCGGAACCTCGAGGTGTTCGAGTTTATCCACGAACTTGACCAAGTTCGGATAGCGGCCCTTGTAGTCGATCTGGATGGTCACTTCGGGCAGTGGCTTCGCTTTTTCCCGGACGCCAAGCGAGTTCGAGCGCAGTTCCAACCCCGCCTGACCTCCCGCCTGGCCGATAATCGTCAACAGATCGGAAACCGCGTTCGGTGCGAGGAAATGGGCCTTCTCGTTCCCCACCTTGCTTCGCAACGCTTGGTTGGTTTTCAGCTGGCGCTCCACTCTTCCGAGGACCGTGCGTATCTCTGTGAGCCCCTCTTCGGGATCGATCGCCGTCCCTTCGACTGTCGATAGCAACGGCATGACGATGGTGGGTACGGCCACGACCAAAGCGGCGATCGCCAGCCACAGAAGACGTTGTTCTCGATTGGAAACCTGTTTCTTTTGGGCTGTCATCTCTTTTTCTCCCCCGCTTTCAGTTTCCCTTCCATCTCGAAGATGAATCCCTTCTCCTCTTTCGCCGTGCGCCGAGGCCGGATATCCGTAAAAATACCGGTTTCCCGGAGTATGGTTTCGACCTTTTGGGCCTCTTCGTTCCCACCCGCCTTCCCTTTGATGTGCACGTTTCCCTTCAGATCGAAGGTGGCGTCCATCAGCGTGACGCTTTCGGGAAGTTTCTCCGACAGTTGGGCTAAGAAATCACCGTACCCGACCCGCCTGGCGAGTATTTCGCGCAGGCCGCGTTCTTCGTCTCGCAGGACATCCATATCGGAGAGCAGGGCTTTGGCTTCGTCGACACGCTCGACGACGGCCGCCGCCCACAGCCCCGGTCCCACCGTCGCGATCGCGAGCATGGCCAGCGCCAAAACCGCCACTAGGGCTAGCGCCGCACGTTGTTTGCGCAAGACCGTCTTCGTCGAAGCCAGTTCGGGCAACCGGAGTTCCGCCGGTAGGAAGTCCGGGAGTTTCTTCTTCTCCAGACGACACCAAGTCACCGCAAGCAGTTCGGTATGGGTCTCTTCCAGCTGGACCGTGTCGAGCACGCGAAGCCCCCGAGTCGCACAGATCGCATCCAAATCCACTTCGCGCAGTTGCAGGCCGGGGCAGCGAATCGTTTCGGCGAGCCGTGCGGCATCCATTCCCGATACCGCGCCGTGCCGAACATCCAACTCGGGATGCTGCTCTTCGGTATAGAGCAACATTCTCTGCAACTCGCGGGTGGCGATATTGAGTATGTGCCATAGTTAGTTGAATTTGAAGCGGCTCCCAACCTCTGGTTGAA
>CAYTDF010000055.1:0-14660 GCA_964436365.1 uncultured bacterium
AAGGAACTCGAACCGGGCCACGGAATGTCGTATCCCATCTATGTTGGAGACAAGGGCACATTGATGGGACACCGCTTGATCCCCGATTCCAAGATGATGAGTTACGGCAGCCCGCCCAAGACACTGCCGCGCTCACCGAGCCATTTCAAGGAGTGGGTCGATGCGTGCCGTGGAGGTTCCGCGCCGGGATCGAATTTTGTGGATCATTCGGGGCGGCTCACCGAAACATGCCTCTTAGGAAACGTGGCTTTGCGAGCCGGCCGCAAGATCGATTGGGATGGCCCAAACCTGAAGATCACGAATGATGACAAGGCCAACCGATACCTGCATCGGAACTATCGTGATGGCTGGACATTAGGTTGAGCCGGTTCACCGCACAAATTGAATGCGCCGCACAACTCTCACTGATTCATGCCGCCGAGGCGCATGATAAGATCGCCCGCGCTACTGATTCCGTTGGTGCTTTCGAAGGGAATCCCGTTCGAGAACCCCCGGCTCTGCCAGTGCGCGTCGGGGCCGATCCCCAACAAGGCCCATTCATTCTCCTGCAAGGGCCGGAATCCCCACAACTCGGCCACCCCGGGCAAGAGCAGTTTGAGGTTATGATTCTCGCCCCCATAGATCGGTTCTTTGTCCCCATAGACGTAGGATTGCTGGGAAGTGGTATTGAAATCGGATTCGTTGCCAGCGGCAAACTTGTTGAACGGATCCAGCGGAATCGAACCCATATAGGCAATCGGTGTGGTGAGCGGAGCCAACACCTGAACCATGGTGCGCTGCATACTGTTATTGAACGGTAGAATGCCGAAATCCGTAATCCGCTCGATGCCCAGTTCGGTGTCGTCATCCCAGAAATCGACCAGAAGATGGTTGCGATCCAAGCGCAACGATTCGATCGCGGTACCGAGGTTGCGCATATCGGCCATGCCTCGGGCGAGTTTGGAGCGTACCTGCGCGTTCAGGAAATTCGGCACGGCAATCGCCGCCAGGATGCCGATGATGGCCACGACAATCAGGAGTTCGATCAGGGTGAAGGCGTTTCGTACTCTGAGCATGGACTCTCTTTCGTCTCTCAACAGAGGTGTTTCTGTTAAGACTACAGGAGAGCCATATGCCGAACAACGCCAACGATTCGCGTGCCGTGGAAGGACGCTCGCTCCGGCTTCAGGTCTTGTCGTCCAACAAGACCTGAAGCGCTCCAAGCAGCGTTTCCATACTGCTCAAGGCTTCCGAAAAAATCGCGGGGTCGATTTCTTGAAACATCCGACCGAGTTTGTCGCCATAGAAATCAGGGGCGAGAACAATCCGGCCCCAATAGAACAACAATACGGAGTCGATGCACTGCATACAGGTTTGAGTCAGAAGGAAGAAAATATCGAGCCGTCCATAGAGTGACAGGATCAGTTCGACCATTGCCTGCGCGGGGCGCTCCTCGGCGGCTTGGCTGAGGCGGTCGCGCCAGACCGTGAGATTCTGTGCAGCATTCTGGATATAGCGCCGCGCGTTGGGATCGAGCGGCTGCCCCACACGGAAATCTTGGGACCCATCTCGCTGCGCCTCACAAAGCGTTCGAGCCGCACCCGCCACACCCGCCGCCAGCATTTGCCTCAAAGCCGCTTGTTGAACGGCCTCCCAGGGTGTGGGTTCGAACCGGGGCTGGACCGCGGGAGCGGAAACGCGCCGAACCAGCCAGCGTTGGTTAACGGCCGGTTCGTAACGAACGATCTCGAGATCGAACTCGGCGAGCAGACGCGCGATATGTTCGGGGCCAAATATGTAGTAATGAAACGACGGGAAGAAGTTCCTGAGATTGCCGTACGGTCGTTGCAGATTCGGCAGTTCGAAATAGAGGTACCCGTCCCTCTTCACGCACGAAACCATCCGCGCCAGAAACTCGCGTGGGTCTGTCAGGTGTTCGAGGAGATGAAAGAAAAGGACCAGGTCGAAACTCTCGTGTTGCAGATCCGCCTCCTCCACCGAGCTGCGAAAGACTTCGATTCCTCGTTGGGCGGCGAGCTTACTCGCACTGGGGCTAGTCTCGACCCCCACCGCCTGCCAAGAACGCGACATATAAACCGCCGCTTGGCGACCGTCGCTGCACCCGACATCCAAGAGCCGTCCGGGTTCGGGCTCTCGCCCGAGTGCCCGGCAGAGCCAGTCGTAGCGCTCTTCAAAATCGGTTTCGGGCACGTCGAAGTTGAGCTGCGCGTACAGCTGCTGCACGAGGTCGTCGGGGACAAACGGGTTCTGCCGAACCAATCCGCAATCGGTACAAGCGTCGAATGCCAGAGGATTGCCGGGCTGACCCACGTGCGCCAGATAGAACTCTTCCTGCCACGACCAAAGGCGGCTGGTTTCGCGCGAACCGCACAGAAAGCAACTCTTCATACGTGCCTCTCCGAAGTCAATCTCGCCGCCGTGCCCCTCAGGGCCGGGAGCTCGGCGTCCACCAAACGGAAACAACGTCTGGGAGAATCATGAAAACATCTCCAGAATCGAAGCCGCGCGGTGCTCGGGCATGTGCCGATCCAACACCGTGGCCCGGCCCGCCTCAGCCAAGGTACGGCATAGATCGTCATCCCACAACAACCGGCGAGCCTGCTCGGAAAACTCTTCGGGACCGGAAGCCACGAGGCAATCTCTTTCGGGGTGAATCGTTTCCGGGGCCATCTCGGCGACAGGGTCGGAAAGCATGCACCCACCGGCGGCGAGAATGTCGTAGTCCCGCACGCTCAGCGCGGTCGGTAGCTGCGCGCTATGGATGTTGACGTTCACCTTCGCCGACCGGTAGACGTCCGCGAGTTGTTCGTACAAGAGCACACCGTGGAACCGGTCCGCGTAACGGTCGCCGAGTATCGTGAGCCAGTCTTGGCTGCCATAGATGTGCAGGCCCAGCGGGAGCAACGCCTCGGCCATCTCCTTGCGTTTGCGATAGACACTATAGGCGTATGTCATGAAGCTCAGCGTCAGTCGATCGTCCGCAAAAGTGTATTGGTATCGGCTGTGACACATATCCCGCGCGGTTTCGATCAGCGGTGCAGACGCGTTCTTTTCGGACCAGATGCGTGGCAAGCCCACAGTGCCGGTGCCGTCGGTAAGCATCTCGGAATAGACCTCTTCGAGTCGGTCCCTGTCATCGAGAGTCATCCGGTTCAGAACCGGTTCGAAGTCGCCGATCGCACCGACAAAAACGATGGGGTACGCCAACTCCTGGCGCACCTCTCCCGCACGTTCGAGCAACGCGAACTCCGGGATATGTTTGCGCCGCTCCGCGCCCTGCTCCTGGAGGCTCTTCTCAAAAGTCCTATCGGCATACAGAACCAGCTCATCCGGGGCGTAGCGGGGAAACTTTACCCGCGACTTACGGAACGCGGGATCCTCGGTGATCCACAGCATGCGGTGAAACGGACCTTTGGGGATGGGCAAATGGGTTGGGTCGTTCAGGAAAAAGACCGTGTCGGGACAGGCGGCGGTCAGCCCGTAATTCCGAACCCTGGGGCGGCTCAGGCCGTGCGGAAGTTCTGTGAACGTCGTCTGGCAGCCATGCCGCTCCAATCCACGCAGGAAGGCGCGGAGGATGGGAGTGGCGGTATAGTCTTGGAGAGCGCCACAGGACCAGACCCGCGTGGGTTTCGGGGTGCGCCGCTCCAGGCGTGCATGAAAGCGCTGTGCGGCGTGGGCATACTCCTCACGCCATTGCCTTACGGGCTCCGCGAAATTGCGGATCGCCTCTAGGTAGACTTCGCGGTTGGGGGGCTTACAGCCCGTCGGGCCGAAGCTGGCGAGCATCTCCGAGGTATCGACAAGAAACAATGCCTGCTCGTGAAGGGTCCGTAGAAGTGTCTCGAGCACGGGCTCGCCGAGTGCCCAGATCACATTCCCCTCTTGCAGCAAAGGCCCGAGATCGTGAGACGAGAGCGCCAGCAAGACCGTCAGAGGGTTACGCTCCAGCACGAGGATTGAAGTGTTGGGCGCTTGGATAGCGGCTTCCTGAAGCACGGCCAGTTCTGCGCCTGAGCCGGGACCGGCCACGATAAGCAGTTTCTTACGTTGCGACAGCCCCTGTTGGATTTGTTCTCGAAACATATTCCGCTCAGAGAGAGACGGTATCATCTCCCACGGCTGCCCCCGGTCGACACGCGCACGGATCCGGTCGTTGTCGAAGATCTGGACTTCGACACGTTCCAGCTGAGGCTCGCAAGCCTTCAAACTCTCATACGTATGTGCGTCCGAAACCCGAAGAATATCGAGTGCGTTGATTCGAAAGACATCCGAGAGTTCGGAGATGGCCCTCCATTCCGGTTCCATTCCATTCCGTTCCACAGAGATTCGTTTCGCTCCTAGAAGAGGTTACCGATTGGGGGAGTGTTGACCTTCGGCCGCACGAGCTCTTCGCAAGCGGTTATCCAAAAACCGTTGCGGAAAATTCTAGCCGATTTCGAAGTTAAGATTGAGTCTACCGCGGAGAGCCTGTTGCGCGACGACACGGACTTTGCGTTCCGGGTCTTGCAGGAAGGGCATGAGTGCCCGGATATCTTCCTCGGAGCCTTTCTTACCAAGGCCACGGACGGCCATCTCCCGAACCGGGGCGCGCAGATCGTTCGCGCCCTGGCGGAGCCGATTGACAAACTGCGGCGTCTCGGTATTACCCACCACCCAGAGCCCACTAGCCTTCACCCATTCGTCCTCAGAATCGAGCATTTCCACCAGATCGGGCTCGATGTCGTCGTTGCCCCACACCAGGAGTTTCTGGATCGCGTTGGCCTTCTCGCGATTGACCGTACTCCCCACCGCTTTACGGAGGATCTTCTCATAGCCGTTCGACGGATAGTCGGGCAGAAGTTCGATCGCGTTGGCCCGGACCCGAGCGTCGCTGTCGGTCAAGAAGGGCTCGATCACTTCGCAACGGTCTTCGTCGGCCTCGATGCGAGAGAACGCCGAGACGGCGCAGCTGCGCACTTTGGGTTCGCGGTCCAACGACATTCGTTTGAGTTCCGAAATGGTTTCCGTGAAGGTGTGCATCGGCAGCATCTTGATATACATGATGCGGTCGCTCACCTCCTCGGAGGTCGAAAGATAAGAGATCTCTTCGAAGAAGTCGGGTTTCATCTTGGTGAGTTGCGAGAGGATCTTCTCCCGCTTCGTGGAAGATATCCGGTTGAAATCTTTCAAAAGATTATCCCGCATAATGACGTAGATGGTGGTGATAACGCCCCGCCTCACCTTCGGTTTCTTGCTCCGGAGGAGGTGCTGGATGCGATCGAGAACTTTCAGATCGCCCTTCTTGCGGATATAGCGAAGCGTGGCTAAGAGCAGTTGCTCGTCCGTATCCGTCAAGAAAACGAAGACTTCCCGCTGGAGCGGCAGAGCTTCACTTTCACTCAGGATTTTCAAAACACGAATACGAATGCGCGTGTCATCCAGTTCGAGGCAACGGTGTAGAAAGGCCAGGTTCTGCTCCGCGCCGACAGCCTCCAGGAGATCGAACAGAACGATCCGTTCGGGAGGATTCATAAACTTGATGAGCCCCTGATACTCGACCAGGACGCGGTAGTGCTGCATCACAACGGCGATACGCTGGAAATCCTCCTTATCGAGACTCCGGAGCGCTTGCAGGTGATAGTTGACATCCTCTCCACTCATCCGCACGGCCATGCCGATGAACTGCGTGAGCCGTTCGAGAACCTGTTCGCTCATCTGCAGCAGTCCCCGGTACATGGGGTACAGACCGCCATCTCTTCGCAAGCGAACAAACTCTTCGTGGAGCAACGTATATTGAGCGAGTTCTAGATCCCTGTAGAGCTTCCAGAAATGGTCCTCGTCCAGAACGGCCATCCGGATAAAGTATTCGACGGAACGGAATTTTGAGGATTTCCGGGACTGGAACAGGGGCGCGGAGAGAATCCCCATCGCCTCGTGCACGTCCTGAAGGTCCAGTTCGCCTTCCGCCCGGCGCTTGTCGGCCACCTCGACCAGCTTCCGCAAGCTCTTGCCGGTCTCGTCACCGACGGCGTCGTGATAGTCCTCGAAACCACCGACGAGGTATTGGATGACGTCGAGGCGGTTGGAGTCGGCCAAAAGACGAATCGCGCCCACACGGACCTGCCACATCGGGCAGCGTATTTCGGCGATGAGCATGTCGTAGTCCAGTTCCGCAGTCTTCAGAACTTCCCACGAACGCTCGCGAATATCGACAGAATCCCCACAACCTTGAACCCACACGGTAGATCACACACATCCAAGTCGACCCGTTTGTCCAACTCAGGTGGAAGATCCAAGCCCCGTGCAGACCCAGTCATATCAATACCGGCGGCATCGTGAACTTCGACCGGAACGGCCGTTGAAAGGTGACGCCGGTTCAAACTCCCAACCAATTCGGCCTCTCCTGCGAGAAGAAACCTCAGAACTCCGGAGACCTTCAAGTCAAATCAGCGAGTCTAAGTCTCCGTCGTATGTATCATAATAAGGCATCGTTGCATAAAATTGACACCTAATTGTATTATATTGTCGAACGACCTCGAAACAAGCTCTATCTTGCCTTTTCTGGCACAGTTCGTCTGGCTCAACAGAAAAGGGGCGGCCCGGTTGTATCGGACGGGCGCTCTAGCGATCGGGAAGGGCCGCACGAATCTCATGCTTACCGAGCGCGGAAGCCCGTTTCGCCGCACCGGTCGTAAATTGCCAAATTTTCGTGACGGCCACTCCGTCCAGAGTGTAGCCGATAGTGGCCTCGTACGTGACGCCCCCTTGGAGCGGCGAGGTCGAAGCCATCGCGAACATATACGTTGTGTCGTAATTCTCGCGCGCAGCACCGGGTTCCATCACCACCAGGGGCAGGTCCGCACCACCCACCGGGCGTAGGGAGTAGACATCCACAGAAAAACCCTGGTTGCGGGGGACGAAGAGCGTCACCGGATACCCCACCGGGTACGAAGCGTTGGGGAACGGATCCGGCCATTCATGCCCATCGAACTGGGTCGCCACCTCCTCCTGGTCGACTCCGGGGTAGGCGACGGTCTCCAGATTGTCCCAGCCGAGCGAGCCGAAATTCAGCGTGTAGTAGTTGTTGGCATCGCCGTCGGCCGAAGCGTAGCCGAAATGGGTTAGGCCGGAGTGAAGGGGGGGCCACACGGTGGAACGGCCCCTCCACCTGACTATCGACGTTAACAACAGGGTCAGCGAATCCTATCGTCCGGTAGCCAGCGCCTTCCCAAATATTGTTGTTCCCATACCCCGCCGCGGCGGCGCGGGCCCGGGGGTTCTCGCCTGTAAACCCCGAGGCTCCCTCGTTCTCTTCATGTGTAAGTTCTGTGTGCAGGGCCATGTAATTCGAATGAGCCTGCGTGGATTGAACCAGCGAAGCGTGCATCTCCATCGGCTCGAGACCGGCGGCGGCGCGGTGCATATTGACACGGTTCAGCGCAATGACAGCCTCATCTGGGAAGCTCACCAGCGTCGGAGTCGGCGTGTCGACAGGGATTTCTGTGGGCGTGGGGGGCGGCGTAAAGGTCGGCGTCCCCTCGGTCAGGTCGGTCGGCACTTCCGTGGGCGTATCCACCGGGGTTTCGACAGGAGTCTCGACTGAGAGCTCGGTTGGCGTGTCGGTCGGCGTAAAAGTCGGTGTCGCCTCGGTTAGGTCTGTCGGCAGTTCTGTGGGAACCAGAGTAGCCACGGGTTCTGTGGCTGGAAGACCGAGAAGCTCGGCCAAGTCGTACCCTTCGGCCTGCGCCTGCGCCAGGTTGACGATCTTCATTTGGTCGACGAAAACGACGACGGTCTGCTGACCGGTCGACACGGCTTGAAACAACGGGATAAAACCGTCGCGTGCGGGATCGTAAACGAGCGAAAACCGATGCCACTCGCCCATGAGCGCGCCGCTGTCGATTTCGATGTTGGAGGCCATGGAGCCGTTGATGCCCTCAAAACCGCTTCCTTCGGGGATGTCGAGCGCGGCCAAGGCCAGCGCCGCACCGGAGCCGGTACACCAGACCGATACTTCCAGCAGACACTTGCCGCTTCCGACACTCATCGGTGGGCCGTAAATGACCGTCCCCTGTCCAACGCCGATGGTGAGCAACATGCCGGCACCGTCACTCATACCCTCTTCGACTTGGACCGGGCCAAAGAGGGCGGAAGCCCCCGTGTAACCCTCCGGGGTACCAATGAATAACCCCGTATTGTCGTCGAATTCGAGGGTTTCGAACGCGTGAACGGGTATCAGACCTGCGAATACCAGCAACGATAAAGTCAAAGTGCGCATGCTATCCTCCGCGAGCGTCATCGTTCCCCACAACCCAACACAACACTATCAAGATTCGGTCCAAGTTTCAGCATTCACCAACTCAAATACGGGGCCACACAGGCCGCAGCGGTGAAAAACCGCGAGGAATCGTCTTGCGTGCGGAAAGCGCCAGGACGGTTGAGCATCCGGAACACCGAATCTGCTACACTGCGCGCATGCCAGACAACGGAAAAAAACCGGTCGAACTCCTCCGAACAGAGCGTGGCGCGCTGTTTCAAGAAGACGCGGTGTGTTTCCTATCGTCTCTGGAACCGGAGTCGGTGGATCTGATCGTGGCCGATCCGCCCTACAACCTCAAGAAGGCCGAATGGGACACCTTCCCCTCGCAGACTTCGTACGTCGATTGGTCGATGGACTGGATACGCCAGGCGGCGCGGTGCCTGAAACCGACCGGGACCCTGTATATCTGCGGCTTCTCGGAAATCCTGGCGGAGCTGAAGGTCGCGGCCTCGGACCTGTTCGACGGCTGCCGATGGTTGGTCTGGCACTACCGGAACAAGGCGAATCTCGGCCGGGATTGGGGACGTTCCCACGAGAGCATTCTGCATTTCCGCATGAGTTCGGAGTTCATTTTCAACCAAGACGACGTCCGTGTGCCCTACAACCGGCACACGCTGAAGTATCCCGAACACCCGCAGGCGGAGAGTTCTCAGTTCGGCGGGGGGCAACCGAGGTCCGGCCGCTGGACACCGCATCCGCGTGGCGCAAAGCCGCGTGATGTTCTGGAGATACCGACCCTCTGCAACGGGAGCCGCGAGAAAGTGGACCACCCGACCCAGAAGCCGCTCGAGCTGATCCTGCGTCTGGTCTCGGCATCCTCCAATCCAGGGAGCCTACTCGTCGACCCATTCGCGGGATCGGGCACAACCGCGGTCGTGGCGGAGTTTTTGGGCCGCAATTGGTTTGCGTCCGAGTTAAACTCCGAATACATTGCAACGGCAGTCGAGCGCATTCGCAGCGGTGCGGATACGGCGCAGCTCGCCGAACTGATCGAGATACCGGGCAGGACACAGAAGCGGCGAGAGAAACTTCGCGGCAAACCCTGCCGGTAAGTTTGGAACGTCTCGCAAAGCTCTTTTCCGATAGCGCTCGCGAAGTGGCCGCGAAAGCCGGGCGTTCAGCGTTCTTCAATCGGAAAGACTTTTCGGGGAAACACGATGGATCGGCTCCGACAGCCGGACAATCGAGACGAGTGGGAATCGAGGTTCGACCATGGGTATTCAAGAAGCGCTACGGAAACTCGTGAACGGTGAAGTTCTCGACGCGGTACAGATCGGCGAGATATTCAATTCGCTGATGGAGGGAGAGCTGACCGAGGGCCAGATCGGGGCATTGCTGGGGATTCTGGCGATGCGTACGCCCCGAGTCCAAGAACTCGTCGGGGCGGCCAAAGCCATGCGCAAGGCCTGCGTCAAGATCAAACCGGCTACCGATGACTCCGTCGACACCTGCGGGACCGGGGGCGACCACGCGGGGACGTTCAATATCTCCACCTGCACGGCGCTCGTCGCGGCCGCCGGGGGTGCGGAAGTACCCAAACACGGGAACCGATCGGCCACAAGCCAATGTGGGGGCGCGGATCTGCTCGAAGCCATGGGCTGGGACCTCGATGCCGAGCCGGACAAGGTGGAAGCCTGTCTGAAAGAGACTGGATTCACGTTCCTCTTCGCACGGAAGATGCACCCCGCGATGCGTCACGTCGCACCGGTGCGCGCCGCGTTGGGCATCCGGACGATTTTCAACTTCCTCGGACCGCTCTCCAATCCCGCTGGCGCGCCACGCCAACTCGTGGGCATATCCGACTCGAACCTGATGGGGACGTACGCGCGGGCGCTCGCCGAACTCGGGGCAAGAGCCGCGATGGTCGTCTCGTCGCACGACGGCCTGGATGAAATCAGCCTGTGCGCACCCACGGACGTGGTCGAACTCCGCGACGGGACGTTCCAGGAACGCACTATTTCTCCGGAGGATTTCGGTTTGACGCGTTGTGAAAAGGGCGCGCTGACCGGGGGCACGGTCGAAGAGAATGTGCGCATCACCGAGGAGATCCTTCGCGACAAGAAAGAGGGTCCCAAACAAGACGCGGTCCTCATCAACGCGGGCGCGGCGCTCTATATCGCTGGGAAAGTCTCGGATATACAACAGGGCGTCGAGCGCAGCCGGGAGCTGATTGCATCAGGCGCGGCTTGGGCCAAAGTCCAGGATGTAATGCGAGCGATTCGCGCCTGAACAGTGCTGCCAATCCAGCGTTCACGCCACGTCGAACCGGGCGGGTCGAAGGTCGAGCTCTTTCCACCTCCATGCGCCGGAGACAATCGGGTAAGGCAGCTCTCCCAGCACCAGTTTGGAGCGTGATGTGTGGTACACGTCCCGGATCTTCAGGAACCAGCTGAGCTCGGTTCGACCCGCAACCCACTCCTCCCATCGCTGGGTGGTCTAGAAACTGAAATGACTTCCTCCAGCGGCGGGACGGTAAAAATACGTCCGTATCCGCTCTTGGCCCAACAATAGGTCGCCCGGTTTGGGGCCGAAGGGGCAGAGCAGCACGACATCCAAAAAGACTCTTCCCGGCAAGTGCATTCTCTCCCGGTTCGACAGGCAGAGTCCACCGCGCCCATCTCGCGACGGTTCCTGATAAACATAGACACTGCACTTCGGATAGCGTTGGACAAACGTCTTGACCACATCGGAAACGACGGCTCGTTCGAGAATGGCGACCTCTTGATCGAATAGGAATGTGGGCAGCACGCGAGGCGAGGCCTTTGACTCGCTATCCCGGTCGAAGGGATGGCGCAGCCGCTCCAAGGCCAAGGGAATCACGACACACGGCGACGACGCGATCGCCGTCAACCAAGTGGGCACCGAGGCCAAATAATGCACGGTCAACAACGTACAGCCGAAAACCGATAGCGCCGTCCATCCAGCGGTAACGTAATCCGCCACCGGCAGGTGGCGCTGCAGCGGCTCCACCACCAGGTCGAGTAGACACACAGCTAGCAACAGGGTTACAGCCACTCCCGCCAAGTCGACGAGAGGACGTGCCTGGCTGGTGACGAGACCCGGCGACATCCCCGGCGAGGCCGGTTCCGGCGCGTAGGGATACCAGCACAGCACGAGCGCCACAACGAGCAAGACCCAGAACGCGGGTTTGAGTTTCACCGGAAACATCACATTCTCTTCCAAGAAAACTTTCCGTTTAAAAAACTCTAGCAGCCCGGCCATCGGGGGCACTTCGTGCGCCCTACCGGGCAGGACTTTCGAGAGATGCTCTAAGTCTACCCTAATCCTGCTTATGAAGGCGCGCATCTCCCCACCGAATCTGGACAGCCCAATGCTGGCTGCCACACTGCGGGACCATGCCCAACACGAACCAGTTTCTGATCTATAACGGCCGAGTCGCCACCGACGGCGGCCTCACCGATCCGGGTTACGTTGCCGTCGAGGGCGGCACCGTGCGGGCTGTGGGCCGAATGTCGGATATTGACATCGAGACATACCCAAACCGTTACGACGCCAAGAATGCGTATGTCTTCCCGGGATTCATCGATCTCCACCTGCACGGTGGCTTCGGAGTCTCCTTCTTTGAGATCGAGGAAGGGGTTGTCGAGACAATCTGCACGGAGCTGCCGGGGCTCGGTGTGACCGGTTTCTTGGCCGCGACCGCCTATTGGAAGGACGACGCCGGACCCATCCGGGAACTCCGGGACACGGTCTTACAGGTTCAACGCAATCCACAGGGCGCGATTCCGCTGGGCATCTCCGTCGAAGGCCCATTCATCAATGCCGAGCATCGCGGTGGGTTCTCCCCGGAGCACATCCACGATGCGAAACCGGAGCTTTTCGAGGCGCTTCTCGACGCGGCCGGTGAGCCGTTACGGTTGATGACACTCGCCCCGGAAGCAGTCTTGGAGGCGGGCTTCATCGGCGAACTCCGCCAGCGAGGCATCGTGGCCGCGTGCGGCCATACCGGCGCCACCGTAGAGATCATGCGCCGGGCTATTGAAGACGGTCTGGGCTATGCGACGCATCTCTACAACGCCATGGCCCCGTTCCATCACCGCGAACCCGGACCTGTAGGTGCGGTCCTGAACGAGCCAAAGGTAATCGCGGAGTTGATCTGTGACGGCCATCACGTCCACCCGGGGGCCTTACGGCTGGCTGTCGCCATGAAGGGTGTGGATGGAATCTGCGCCGCAACCGATGGGACACCGTTCTTGGGATGCGCGGACGGTACCTACGAGCGTTGGGGCTACCGGCTCACAGCCCAAGACGGTGCGGTACGCCGTTCCGATGGCTGTCTGGTGGGAACCACACGACCGATGCCGCTCCATCTGAAAACCTTGGTCGAAGCCACAGAGCGGCCGATCGAAGAGGTTGTCCGGTGCTTTACTTCGACTCCCGCGAAGGTTCTCGGGCTCGGTTCGAGCAAGGGACGGCTCGCGCCCGGATACGATGCGGACATCACGGTGATCGACACAGACTACAGCGTTCACGCCACCTGGTGCGCCGGAAAACAAGTCTTCGCGCGCTAACGTGCCTATCGAAGGTTCTTTTCTATTGGAGGAGCCCAATCTCCTCCCCAAGAGATTGGGGAGGCCGGGGGGGGGTTGAGAATAACAGCGAGGGCCACGGGTCTCCCGGTACACCCTACGCCTCATTGGCCGTGCCATCGCTCTTCGCTTCACCGGCCAACCGCCGAAACTCCTGTACGTCTTTCAGACTAACGATCCGCAACCCCAGAAGCGCGGCCGGAGCCAGCACCGCGAAGACCACTGGACGCAGATACCAGATCCCCTCAGGCAGCAACCGCGCCAAACCAAAGGCCAACAGTCCGGCCAGAAGAACCTTCAGCCAGCGCCCAAGCGGAGCCGTCAGAGCCATCCGCACCCGTAGCACGGTCAGCATGCTCAGGAAGAGCAGGCCCTGAGAGAAGAGCGACGCGACCGCCGCGCCCACAAAACCATATCGAGGAATCAAGATGTAGTTGGTGGCGAAGCTGACCCCCACAGCCAGACCGAGGAAAACCACAAGCCAGCGTTGCCGGTTCCGAGCGGTGAAGATGGCAATCAAAAAACTGTTGCAGATAGCCGAAACCATAGTCCCGCCGAGCAGAGGCAAGAGCACAGTCATGTGCCGATCCCCACCGGGCAAAATGCGCGCCCAAACGTCGGCGAAACCACCTAGGAAAAGCGCGGCGGGTAGCGTCAAAGCGACCATCACCGCCAACGATTGGGTGTAGAGTCCGCGAAACCGCTCCTCGTGGTGCGGGTAGAGATTCGAGAAGATCGGGAAGACCGCGACGATATACCCGGAAACCACCAGCGTGACCCCTTCGACCAAATACATACTGGTTCCATAGATGCCCGTCTCCTCGAATCCAGTCAGCCACTGGATCATCAGCGTATCCATACGCAGATAGAGAACATTGAAGAAACCGTAGATAGCCAGCGGCCAAGATTCCTTCAACATGGCCAATGCGTTGGCAAAAGAGACGGTCCCGTCGGAGAGACGATAGAACCGGTGGATGAAGTACAGACTCAGTCCGAACCAAAGGATGTTTTCGGTAAAGACCGCGACCACGACCAGCGGCAGCGCCAAACCCATCGCGAGCGCGCAAACCGTCAGGATCAACGACACCACGCGGCACGGGCTGTGTGTATAGAAGACGTACTCCATTCGCTCCAGAGCCGAAAACCCGCTCCGCAACACCCCTGTTAGGGAGAGTCCCGAAATCATCAGCACGGCCGTCAAGGTGACGAGGTGCCTCTCTTTGGGAACGTTGAGAGGACCCAGGATACACAGGGTGATTCCGAAAAAGAGCACGGCGAGAACGCACTTGATCGCCAACGCGGTGACGGTGAAGGTCGGCAAGAGGTCCTTGCGCCGCGCGCCGTCACGAGTGACCAGGTTATCCAGTCCGCCATCGATAAAGTGGCGGGCGATCCCCGAAAATTGCAGGGCATAGAAAAGAATGCCCCACTCGGCCTTGTCGAGAAATGCGGTAAAAACAAGATAGCGCAGGAATCCCGACGCGCGTCCGAAGACGTTGAAGAGCAGCATAAAGAACGTATTGCGGAACAGTTTGGTCATCGGCGCGGTGGCACGTCGGCGAGGGCCGGGGAGCCGCAACAGTTTGCACGTCTCGGGGTCGCCGGGCGATGGTGCTGGACCACTGGGTTTTGGGCCACTGGGGTTTGGCTACGCATTTCACACTCTGGTATCGTACTATGGCCGGTAGAGAAACACTCCGGAAACGAATGAAAGTCTGAGTCGTACACGTGAACGTTCCAAAGAGCACATGGGTCTCGCGATGGTTGCTGCTGCTAGAAATACAGCTGGTGCTCACCGTCGTGACCCT
>CAYTDF010000056.1:0-14631 GCA_964436365.1 uncultured bacterium
AAACTAAGCGAAGAGGATCGGCAGAGCATCCAGACGGCCGCCGACGATCTGAAAAAAGCTATCGAAGACAACGACGTCGAGGCCATCAAAGAGAAGAAGGCCGCTCTCGAACAGGCTGCGCAAAAGATGGGGCAGGTTCTCTACGAAGAAGCCGCCAAACAGCAGGCCGCCGGTGCCGAAGGCACACAGAACGCCGGGGGCGAAGGCCCGCAGCCGGGCGATGCGGAGTCTGCATCCTCCGGCGAGGACGCTCAAGCCGACGCCGGTGCACGTCCCGCCAATGACGAGGATGTGGTTGACGCCGAGTATACCGTGGAGAAGGACGAGAAGGCCTAGGCGTTCTGCAAGCGGTGCGAGAAAGGAAATGGATGATGCCAACGTATGAATACGAGTGTTCGGCTTGCGGGGAGGTCTTTGAGTCCTTTCAGTCCATCACGGCAGAGCCGCTGGAATCGTGTGAACTCTGCGGTTCCGAAAGCGTCAAGCGATTGATCGGTATGGGGTCCGGTATCATTTTCAAAGGTTCCGGATTCTATGAGACCGACTACCGCAGCCGGGATTATAAGGAGAAGGCCAAGGCGGAGCGCAACGCGTCTTCCGCGAAACCGTCGGAGAAGAAGGAAAAATCGACTTCGTCGGCCGATAAATCAACTTCGAAGAGCGGTGGCTCATCCGGCAAGTCAACTTCGGAGAGCGGTGGCAAGGCCGGTGCGAAAGCGAAATAACGGCCCCCATCGAGCGTCTTTTGAGGGTCTCTTTCGATAGGGTGCGCCGCGTGCCTCGGTTGGCCGGGCGGCCAAGGTTTTCCAATCGGAAATGGCTTTGTGGGAGATAAATGGGATGGTCACCTGGTCCGAACTTCGTGCGTGGGTGCTCCGTTGGATTCCGGTCGGTCTCATCGTCGTCGCGGCGATTGCCGGACGTTTGGCCTATCTTTCCCACACGCATTACACAAAAGCCGACGCTCATCTGCGGGCTGAGGAATACGACGCCGCCCTTTGGGACTACCAATGGGCGATTCGTCATTATGTGCCTGGCTGGCCGACCAACGGGCGCGCCGTTGCCGACTTGCGAGCTCTGGCCGATCGTTTCCGCGATGTCGGCGATCGCGAAAACCGGCGGCGTGCGCTACGGCGGTTACGCGGAAGTCTTTATGCGATTCGTTCGGTTTACCAACCCTTCGCGGAGACGCTCGACGAAGTCGAGCGCGAACTGAAGGAACTCGGCGAACCGGTTGAGGAGCGATCCGGTGCGGAGTGAACTACGTTGGTTTTCACGGGCTCTTACCGTCCGCTCGTTTTTTCTGTTTGCGGCGGTCTTTTCGGCTGCGTTGCTTTCGGCTGGGAACGCCGGGGGGCAGCCCGTCGTCGATACACGTGTCGAGCCCCACGATGGGCACGCTGTCGGGCTCCCTCTGGTTCTGACCGTTTCGGTCACGTGGCCGGAGGGCGAAGCGCTCCGAGGTTTGCGGCTGGCTGAGAAGCCTCAGCCGGAGGGATTGCGATACGAGGATTCTGTTGTCCGCACCGTGGGTGCGGAGCGACTCGAGTTCGATCTGAGGTACGTCCCGGAGCGGGAAGGAACCTTCGATCTCGAACCGATCGTGGTCGCTTTTGTGCATGCCGAACTGGGGGAACAGGAGATTCCGGGGCTTTCACGTCAGGTGAAGGTCGGACCCGCGCCGGTTCCGTGGTGGAAAGGTGTGGGACTGTTATGGACCGGACTTATTCTCCTGGCGGTGGCGATGGCGGGGAGTTTCGCGGTGGCTGTCGTCAGGGCCCGCAGAGATGCGAAGCCGCGAAAGGAAGCGCCGCTCGCCGCTTCGGTTCCGGCCGCGAAGCCGATTCCGCTGGAAGAGCGAATGCTGGATGTTCGGCGGATGCGGCTCGAAGGTGACGTGGCCCGGTTTGCATCGGCCATCGACCGTGTTCTGACGGAGACGCTTCACGCGGAGGGCGTTCCGCTCTCCCGGCTGGCCGCCGAGATGCCCGACCCGATCCGGGGGCGTGTGCAGGCGCTTGCCGCACAGTGCGAGGAACTACGTTACGCTCGACCGGTTGTCGCCCCGGCCGCGTTGGATGAAATGATGGAAGAGACCCGCTGGATTTTGGGGCATTTGGAGACGAATCGAGACGTTACTCTTTGAGAGTCAGGCTCGTTTGAGCCCACGACTTGATAGGATTTTGGGAGAGATCCCTTCGATAGACTACATTATATAGAGTGAGAGACGCTCTATTCCGACGCGCGGCGGTCGTATCGTTCGTCGCGATCTGAGGAGGATTTGGAATGACGGTGGAAGGCACACGAGTGGATACGCAGGCGCTTCAGCAGCGCGTGCAAGAACAGGCCGCACTTCTTCGGAAGGTCCGCGAAAGCGTTGCGCAGATTATTGTCGGCCAGGAACAGATGGTTGAAGGCTTGCTGACTGGGATGTTGGCGGGCGGACACGTGCTCATCGAAGGTGTCCCCGGCTTGGCGAAGACGCTCACGGTGCAGACCTTGGCGCGCACGCTCCGGTCGACGTTCCACCGGATCCAGTTCACGCCGGACCTGCTGCCCTCGGACTTGATCGGGACGATGATCTTTGAGCCGGGGAAAGGTACTTTCACCGTTCGGAAGGGACCGATCTTCGCCAACATCATTCTCGCGGACGAGATCAACCGCGCTCCCGCCAAGGTCCAAAGCGCCCTGCTCGAAGCCATGCAGGAACGGCAAGTGACCATCGGCGACGAGACGCACGTCTTGGCGGAGCCGTTTCTGGTGCTCGCCACGCAGAACCCGATCGAGCAAGAGGGAACCTACCCGCTGCCGGAAGCGCAGGTCGACCGGTTCATGCTCAAACTCGTGGTCACGTATCCGGACAAGGCGGGCGAGCGGGCGATTCTCGATCGCATGACTGGGCACGGCGTGCCGACCCTCGAGCCGGTGGTGAGCCCGGAGGAACTGCTCGCCGCGCGCGAAGTGGTCCGCGATATTCTCGTCGAGGAGCCGCTACGCGACTATATCGTCAATCTGGTCGTCTCGACGCGCGAGCCCGAACTCTACGGACTGAACTTGAAGGGGCTGATCGCGTATGGCGCGTCGCCGCGGGCCACGATCAATCTTACCTTGGCCGCGAAAGCCAACGCGTTCTTACGTGGAAGCTATTTCGCAACACCCGACGATGTCAAAGCCGTCGCCTACAACGTTCTGCGGCATCGTGTCATTTTGACGTACGAAGCCGAGGCGGAAGAAGTGACCGCCGAGCAGATCGTCCGTGAGGTGCTTTCCAGCGTGGATGTGCCTTGAGCGAGCGGAAGCGAGGAGAGGCTCTCATGGCGGATCCCCTGGTGAGTATTGTCACCCGCACCCACAACCGGCTCGAACGGTTGGCCGACAGCCTGGCGAGTCAGGCCGCCCAACAGTTCAAGGACTTCGAAGTCGTCGTGGTCAACGATGCCGGTGAGGACGTGCGTGCGGTGATCGAACGTTTCGGCGATCTACGCATCAACCTCATCACGCACGAAACGAACCGAGGACGAACCGCCGCGCTCAACACCGGTGTGGCCAACGCCAAGGGAACCTACGTCGCGTTCGTCGATGACGACGACGTTGTCTACCCGGATCACCTAGAGACGCTCGTCGCCCACGCCAAAAGCACCGGCTACCCGGTGGCCTACGGGGACGTGCTCAACGTCACCTACCAAAAGGATGCCAACGGCGTTCACCAACGCGCTCAGGAACAGCTGGTCTATTCGTTCGATTTCGAGCGCAACAATTTCCTTCTCGCCAACTACATCCCGATCAACTGTCTGCTGATTATGAAGACCTGCCTGGACGATGTGGGTGTTTTCGACGAGTCGCTGCTGGTCTACGAAGACTGGGATATGCTAATCCGCCTTTCGCGCAAGTATGAGTTTAGCCACATCGCCAAGAAGATCGGCGAGTACCGGCGGCGCGACGATAATTCCAATCTGCTCGAACAAGACCGCTATATCGCCAACGAGAAGATTATTCGGGAACGGTACAAAGACGAACGTAACGCCATCTTTGACGAAATATTCAAAAGTACGTTCGCACTGAAACGAGAGATTCGCACGCGTGACCAGCAGCTCGGCCAAGCCGTTCAGTACATCCGCTCGCTGGAGGCGCAGTTGCAGGAGGCGCGCAAACAACTCGGCCAGAAACCTCCAGGACCCTCGGGAGGCGGAAAATGAATCCGAGCGAAATCCTGCGGAACGTTCGGCGAATCGAAATCAAAACCCGGCGTCTGGTGAACGACGTGCTCGCGGGAGAGTATCACTCCGTCTTCAAAGGGCGGGGTATGGAGTTCGAAGAGGTTCGCGAGTACGAGCCGGGCGACGATGTCCGCACCATCGACTGGAACGTCACCGCGCGTACCGGTGTGCCCCATGTCAAGCGGTTCAAGGAAGAACGCGAACTGACGGTGCTGCTGGTGGTGGATGTCTCCGCTTCGGGTGCGTTCGGGACCAGCGTGCGGCAGAAGAACCGGCTGGCCACCGAAGTGTCGGCGCTCTTGGCGTTTTCGGCGATTCGCAACAACGACCGGGTGGGGCTGGTTCTGTTTACCGATCAGGTGGAACGATTCATTCCTCCCAAGAAGGGGCGCGAGCATGTCCTGCGGCTGATCCGCGAACTGCTGACCTTCACGCCCGAGCACAAAGGAACCGATCTGGCGGCCGCGCTCGATTTCGTGGGGCGGGTCCAACGGCGCCGGTCGGTCGTTTTTCTGCTCTCCGATTTTCTCGGTGAGGATTTCGATCGAGCCCTGCGGGGAATCAACCGGCGGCACGACTTGGTGACCATGTCGATTACCGACCCGCTCGAACTCGAACTGCCTCCGGTCGGATTTCTCGAACTGGAGGATGCCGAAACCGGCGAAGTGGTGATTGTCGATACCGCCGACATTCGGTTCTACGAAGCGTTCAAAGAGACTAACCGAGGCGTGCGCGACCAACTGACCAACCGTCTGGACCGCATGCAGATCGATCATATCCCTCTGGGGACCGACGACGATTATGTGAAGCCGCTCATTCGTTTCTTCCATGAGCGCTCCAAGCGGATGTGAGGAGAGTTGATGAAGCCGACAGGAATTTCGATTGCGATTGTGATCTTGTTGATACTGATTCTGGGTCTGCAAGCCGCCCTTTTCTTCCGGTCCGGCGCTTCCGGTGGGGAGACGGATGTTGAACGGCTGAAAACGGTCGCCTCCGCCCTGCAACGCGAGGGGCTCCATGCGGGCGCGGCCGAATACTTCGAGCGTTATTTGGAGACCGCCTCGCTCGATCCCGAACAGGCCGCCAATCTGTTGTACACCGTCGGCCAGCTGTACAGCGAGAATCTCAACGATCCCGAACGGGCGTTGACCGCCTACGCCAAACTGCTCGAACTCTATCCGCAATCCACCATCGCCGACAAAGCCCGGCGCGAGCGAGTAACCTCTCTCCAGCGTCTCGGCCGAGACTACGACGCGCAACGCGGACTCAATCAGTTGACCACGGCGGGTGCGAACGAAGACAAAACTCCCGACAGTTCCGGGCCGGTTGTGGCCACCGTCGGCGACGATTCCATCCGCATGGGCGATCTCGAGGAGCGAATCTTGGCCTTGCCCGAGTATGCACGGAAATCGTTCGAGGATCCCAGCTGGAAGATGGAGCTGCTGCGCAGCATGGTTCTCGAACGTCTATTGGCCGGTGCGGCGCGGCGGCAGGGAGTCGGGGATTCTCCGGAACTCCGCAAACAGATTCGGCAGTACGAGGAACAGCTGCTCGCGCAAGCCGTTTACAAGACCGAAATCCTCGACAAAGTGACCGTCGGACCGTCGGATATCCAGACCTACTACGACGCTCACCGCGACCAGTACAAGCAACCGCGCTCGGTGAAAGCCGCGCATATTCTTTGCGGCTCCAAAGAGGAAGCCGAGGCCGCCCGGCAGCGAGTGACGGACGGGGAGCGTTTTGAAGAGGTCGCAAAGGCAATCTCGACCGATGCCAAGACCAACGCCCAGGGCGGGCTTCTGGGCGCGGTGCGAGCGGGAACCGATTTTGTCCCGCAACTCGGACGGCAGGCCGATTTGGCCAACGCCATTTTGGCGCTGACGTCCGGCGCAACCGGTGACCCCGTTGAAGGGCCTGACGGTTGGCATCTGTTCCACAATCTCGAAGAGACGCCGGAACGGGTTCCATCCTTGGAGGAAGCGAAGACGCAGGTGGAGTCGGCGGTGCGAAGAATGCGCGAACAGGATGGTACGCAGGCTTATCTCGAACGCATGATCGCGGCGGAGAAAGTCCGGCTCTACGATCAGCATTTTCCAACCCCAAAACCTAAGCCAATCCCCCCACCCTCCGCAAATCCGCAAGGAGTACCGGGAGGGACGGCGATTCAGGGCGTCACCGCCACTGAGTCGATCGAGAGCGCGCCGATCGAGGTTGCGCCGATCAAACTCGCGCCTTTGGATGAGTAATACGTACGATGTGCATGAAACGAATGGGAACTCATTTGACGATGTTGCACCGTGAAACCAGCCGTGACGTTTTCTCCAGAGTATGGATCGCTACGTTCCTCGCCGGACTGATCTGTGCGGTGGCGGCCGTGGGAGAGATTCCGGACGCCCCAAAACGGGAAGTCAGTAAACCGGAAGTCAGTGTTACCGCCGAGCCCATCGAAATCACCATCGGCGACCGCGTAACGGTAACGGTGACCACGATCTACGACCCCGAGCGGATTCAGCTGGCCGAATCGACCGCCGCCCCGGATCTGGGCACGTTTCAACTGAAGGATATCGAGACTGACGATCCTGAGACTCTCGAAGACGGCCGCGCAAAACGCGTTCGGCGATACATTGTCTCCACGTATGTGACGGGCGATTTTGAAGTTCCGCCGATGAGCGTGGCCTATCGCTACGGCGAGGGCGACGATGCCGAGAGGGGAACGGTCTCCACTCCCGCCGTACCGATTCATGTCCGTAGCCTGACTGCTGAAGAGTCGGAAGAATTGACGATTCGCGGACCCAAGTCTCAACTCACCGTCGGCGGAACCAGCCGCTTGCCCATGGTGCTGGCGGCCACCGGTCTGGTCCTGGTGTTGATTGCAGCGTTCGTTTTGTGGCTGATGGCGCGTCGGCGTCGGGAGCGTTCCGTGGCCGTCGCGGCCAAGATCCCGCCGCACGAGCGTGCGTTGGCCGATCTGGCGGAGCTCCGCGACCGCGTGAACGAAGTTGGCGAGGATGGCGCGGTGTTGTGGACGGAAGCGTTCACGGACGTATTGCGAGAGTACATTCTGGGCGTTTGGGATATCGACGCGCCCGATATGACGACGATTGAGATCGTGACCGCCATGCGGGCGGCGGCGTTGGAGACGGAGGTTCTCTCCGAGTTCAAATCGCTATTCAAGGATGCCGACGCGGTGAAGTTCGCCCAGCAACCTGTCGGTGTGGATGACGCGCTCGCCTCGCTCCAGAGGGCCGAGACATTGATCGAGCGAACGCGCCCTGGCGAAGAGTCTGCAGAAGAGGCCTCGAACGGGAAGAGTGCGAACGAAACCGGTCCAGAGCCTGACGGCGAGGAGGTGGCGTAATGGTGCGGCTAGCCTATCCGATCTACCTCCTGCTTCTACTAGTGATTCCGTATATCTTGTGGCGTTACCGTCGGCACGGTTGGGTGCTCGGCCCGCTGGTTTACAGCGACGTGCGGAGGATCACGCGGGCGTTTGGGATCGCCGACAACGCATTACACCGGACGCCGCCCCGGCACCGCGCGCGCGCCTTGCTGGTCGGATTGCGGGTGATGACCATCGCTCTGGTTGTGGTCGCTCTGGCGCGGCCGCAGGCGGAACTGATTACTGAAGAGATTCTCACCCACGGCGTCGACATTCTGTTGGTGGTCGATGTTTCGGGCAGCATGGGGCTGATCGATCAGCCGTTCGGGGGCGAGCGCGACCGGTTGGATATCACCAAGGAGGTCGTCTCCAATTTCGTGGCCGGGCGCGAAAACGACCGTATCGGTTCGGTTGTCTATGCCGGTGAAGCCTACACGCAGACTCCCCTGACCGTGGATTACGGCATCCTGACCACATTTTTCGAAAAGACGACGACCCAGGATATTCAAGAGCAGGGCACCGCGATCGGTGTCGCCATCGCCACCGGATTATCCCGGCTACGCCACTCGGAAGCCAAGAGCAAAGTAATGGTGTTGATTACCGACGGGCGCAACAACACCGGCGAGATCATGCCCGTCGACGCCGCCAAGATGGCCAAGACCCTGGGCATCAAGATCTACGCCATCGGTGTCGGGAGTAACGGTCCTATCTACATGAGGCGTCAGGGACCGTTCGGGGTAACTCACGAGCGTGTCAGCGGCGAAGAACTGGACGAGAAAACTCTGCGGGCGATCGCCGATACCACCGATGGACAGTTCTTCCGGGCGATGGATCGCGCAAGCCTCGAGAAGACATTCGACGAGATTAACGAAATGGAAAAGAGCGAGATCGAGACCCAAGGCCACAGGCGTTTCCGAGAGCTGTTCATGCTCCTCCTGTTGCCGGCGCTGGGACTCTTCTTGCTCGAGGTTCTTTTGAGCAAGACACGTCTACGGAAACTCCCGTAGATAAAGGCGAGACGAACGGTACTGGAGAACGGGTCTAGACGAAAATGTTTGACTGGCTGGCATGGGGAGAGCGTTCTTATGGCGATATCGCCCTGGTGGGGTTTCCGCTCTTGATCTGGTTTTTGGTCTGGGCGTGGAAGCGCCGGTTGCGCGACTTTGCCCGTTTGGGCACTCCGGAGCTTCTGCAACGCTTGCTGGAAGGCGTCGACCGCTCTCGGCAAAAGCGGCGGATCTACTTGCTTTTCTGGATCGTGGCTCTGTTTTTGGCCGCACTCGCCCGGCCGCAATGGGGAATGATCGAGACTCCCGTCGTCCGCAAAGGGCGAGATATCGTCGTGGTTCTGGATACCTCGAAGTCGATGGGCGCCGAGGACGTCTCCCCGAATCGAATGGCCAAGGCCAAGCGCGAAATCGATCAGCTGATGATGCGGTTCAAAGGCGACCGGATCGGCCTGGTGGGGTTTGCGGGCGACGCGCACATCTCCTGTCCGTTGACCATCGACTACGCGGCGGCCCGCCTCTTCCTTTCCGATATAGGCATTGGCTCGATTCCGCTGCCGGGCACCAACGTCGCGCGCGCGATCGAGATGGCGCGGCGGGTCTACATTCCCGAGCAGGAGACTTCGCGAGTGATGATTCTCATCACCGACGGCGAGCAGACCGAGGGTGAAGCGATCGAGCAAGCCCGCGAAGCGGGCAAAGAAGGGATCATCATCTATACCGTCGGCATCGGTTCGCGTGACGGGGCCCCGATTCCCGAGCGAGACGAATCGGGACAGATCACCGGGCACAAACGAAGCCGGACCAACGATGTGGTCATGAGCCAGATGGATGAAACCGGACTGCGTCAGATCGCGTTCGAGACGGGCGGGAAGTTCTATCTCGCCACCCCGGAAGCATTTGAGTTGGACGAGATTTATACGGACATCGAACGCAAACGCAAGGAGAAGGAGTTCTCGGCGCGAATGACCATGCGTTACGAGGAACGCTACCAGTGGTTCTTGGCGGCCGCTCTCGTGCTGTTGGTGCTCGAAGCGCTGATGACCGACCGGAAGAACCGGCGAAACCGGCCGGACGCGGTGGAGGAATTTGGATTATGAAGGCGGTCTACCATCTGCTACCTTTGTTGTCGCTGCTTGCTGTGCACGGAGCGTGGCTCAATCCTTTCCGTGAGGCGGTGAATGAGGCCAACGCGCTGTACGCGACCGAAAACTACGACGACGCGGCCCAAGGCTACATCGAGGCGGCGGGCGTCTATGCGCCCGAGTCGTCCGAACTGCGCGTCAACCTGGGCAACACGCTCTACGCAGCGGGGGATTATGTGCGTGCGGCCTCCGAATACGCGAAAGTCCACGGCACCGGACAACCCACGCTCGATTCCAATGGGCTCTACGGGTTAGGCAATGCCCGCTTTCAACAAGAGGATTACCAAGGTGCGATCGATGTCTACGAAAGGGCGCTTGACCTGACGCCCGACGATGAAGATGTGAAGTACAACCTCGAAGTTGCGCGAATTCGGCTCAAGGAACTCCTGGACAAGATGAAGGACCAGGCCGAGCAGAAGCAAGAAGAACAGCAGCAGGGCGACCAACAACAAGAGCAACAGGACCAAGAACAACAGGACCAGGAACAGCAAGGCGAGCAAGAGCAGGACGAGCAACAGCAACAGGGTCAACAGGAACAACAAGAGCAGGAGCAAGACGGGGACGAGGAACAGGAAGGCCAGTCTGGGCAAGAGGAGTCAACACCCACACCCACGCCCGCCGAAGCGGCCACGCAGGGAGAAGAGTCCAAGCCCGAGGACGAGGATTCCAAGCAGAGTGAAGAGCAACCGGAAGATCAAGACGAACAGATGACGCAGGCTCAGGTGCAGCGTTTCCTCGACGCCATGGAGCGCGATGAAAAACGCCGCCGGGCGGATAAACGCCAAGAGCAGTCACAAGGCGTCCATGTGGAGAAAGATTGGTGATGAACCGGTTTTCGCTCATAGGTGTCGGTGTCTTGTTGCTAACCTCCACGGCGTTTGGCCAGGTGGAAATCAGCGCTCGACTCGAGCCCGAAGTGGTTCGCGTGGGGCAAACCGCGCGGCTGCGTATTACCGTTTCGGCCAGCGGCCGGCGGATCCAACTTCCCCAGCCGGAAATCGCGCCCGTACCCGGGCTGACCTTTCGCCGGCTCGGTAGCGGAGGCATCAGCTTCAGCAGTCAGATCGGTCCGGCGGGGATGGTGTCCAGGAACGAGCAGTCGTTCCCGTACGCGATTGTGCCCCAGAAACCCGGTGAGTACATCATCCAGGGCATCAAGATCGTCGTCCAAGGCAAGACCTATACGGCGGAACCCGTGGGCCTCAGCGTGCTCGACCCCGCAGCCCCACCCCCTGCAAGTACGCAGTTCATCATCGATCCGCAGCGTATGTGGCGCGACTACGGCGTGCAGTTCGATCTGCGTTTCCAAAAAGATACGTATTACGTCGGCCAGGCCATCCCGGTGGTGCCGTCGCTCATCTTTCCCGTGCAGATTCGGATCAACACCGACTTGAGTGAGCGGCTCACCCCGCAGCTCTTCCCCGGATGTCTGTTCGAGCGGGTTCAGGAGCAGACGAGTCGACTGCGGTTCGGCGGGCAGATTGGGGGCCACGAGTACGGGGGAAATCAATACCCGCGTATCATCCTGTATCCTCTCGCGCCCGGTGACATTGATGTGAAGGCGCTTCCTGTCAAAGTGAATATCCTCCAACGCGGTTTTCTTAGCAGCGTCGTGAAAGCCTCGAATACAATCTTCAGCGCACCCGTGACACTGAAGATTCTGGATTTTCCTCCGGAGGGTAAACCGGAGGGCTTCAGCGGCGCGGTGGGCACATACCGTCTTGAGAGTTCCATCGATCGGAAGGCGATCGAAGTCGGCGAGGCGATCACGCTGACCGTCACTCTGAGCGGTGAGGGCAACATCGATAATCTTCCCCCACCGAAAATGCCCGATTCCCCGGATTTCGAAATCTACGACACCACCAGCGACGTTCGCGCACGACTCGGAGAGCGAGGCCATTCGGGACGCGTGCAGTACACGACACTCTATGTGGCGCGCGAACCCGGAGAGCACACGCTCAAACCGATTCGCTACGCCTATTTCGATCCCGACAAGCGGACCTATGTCATGCTGGACTCCGATCCGATCAAGGTTACGATTAGCCCCGCCACGGGCCGCCGCGGCGAACGTGTCGTCTTTGGAGGGGGCCGCCAGGAAATCGAGCTAACCGGCGCGGAGTTTCAACATATCGCCACGGGCCCGAGGCTCATGCGAGTCGAGGAGTTGGAACTCTATCTCCACGCTGGGTATCTCGTGATTCTGATTCTGCCTTGTTTTCTTTTGGCGGGGGCCTGGTTCTGGCGGCGGCACGCGCAACGGATGTCTGGGGATGAGACCTATGCCCGCGGCGTACGTGCGCCGAGAGCGGCCAAGCGGATGGTGGCCGAGGCGCGGGCGCTGACCGAGAACGATCCAGCCCGGGCTTGTCCGGTTCTGGCGACGGCGATCACCGACTACATCCAAAATCGGTGGTCGATTCCCGCACGCGGCATCACCGTGGAAGATGTCGAGGCGCGTCTGACGGAAGCCGGAGTTGCCAGTGAACAGGCGGCGGCCGTTCGTGAGGTCTTGGATCGTCTGACTCGGCTTCGTTATGGCGCGGATACCCCCGCTCTGGACGATGTACGCCAGATGGTCGAGCGGTCGCAACAGGTTCTTGGCGATCTGATGAGGGTCAAAACATGAGTCGCGCGCGTTTTTTGATAGGCTTCTTGAGCCCCGTTGTGCTGCTCGGCGTCTGGTTCACACCGGCCGAAGCGGCCGAGACGCGAGCCTCGAACCGTGCCGACCGAATCGAGGAGGCGAACCGTCTCTACGAGGAAGGCCGCCTGCACGAAGCGGCCCTCACCTATCGTGAACTGCTGGCGACGGGTGTGAAGAACGGCTGGCTACATTACAATCTCGGAAACGCGCTTTTCCGGCAAGGCAAACTCGGCGAGGCGACCCTCGAATACGAGCGGGCCTCGACGTATCTACCTCGTTTCGGAGATCTTCGTCATAATCTCGACTACGCGCGCAGCTTGACCGCAAATCAGGAGCTGCTGGCGCCGCCCGCCGATGGGGCTGTAGGGTTTGTGATCAGACTTCACGGGCTCTTAAATATACGGGAGAGTTTGATTGCCGTCGCCGTTTTGTGGTGGCTCTCGGCTCTGACCGTCATCCTGGGATGGCTGTTGGGTTGGACCGACCGCTTGGTCTGGGTTCGGCGGGTGTTGTGGGTGACTCTTCTTCTCGGAGTGATCTCGACGGGCGTGAGAATCGTCCAGCGCGAAACCGTCCGCGAGGCTGTGGTGATCGTGCCCGAGGTGGTGGTGAGAACCGGGCCCGGTGAGGATTTCTCCGACACCTTCATTCTCCCCGAAGGGATCAAAGTCAGGCTTGAGGGTGGCCGGTCGAGTTGGTTGCGAATCCGGCTGCCGAATGGGCTTTCGGGGTGGATGCCCGCCGATACGTTGGGCACGATTTAGAGGGGTGGAGGCCGTCACGGCCCAGCGCCACCGTCACGGCTTAGTGCCAAGATGGGGGGCGGGTGTGGGACGGGAATTGATTCAGATGCACTCGGATGTGTGAAAGTGTGGTGGATGATCGGTCTTTCCGGTCGTCTTGCGTTTCCGTAACCCGGGGCGCTTTGCCTCCGCTTTCCACACCGCTACGAGTAATAACAATCACGGACTGTGAAGAAGGAGGAAAGTAAACATGTCCGCGAAGGGAAAAGGAAAGCCGAAAGGCGGTTTGTCGATTAAGCCGCTTGGGGACCGTCTGGTCGTCAAGCCGAGCGAAGAGGCGGCCGATAAGGTCGGCAGTTTGTATATCCCGGACGCCGCGAAAGAGAAACCTCTCGAAGGCTCGATCGTCGTCTTGGGTACCGGCAAGAAAAAGAAGAGTGGCGGCGATACCGTGGCCTTCGATGTCAGTGTGGGTGACAAGGTGCTGTACGGTAAGTACAGTGGAACGGAGATCAAGGTTGACGGTGAGACGTATCTGATGATGCACGAGGGTGACGTGCTCGCCGTGATCGAATAGATAGGAGCGAATAGGCAAAATGGCTGCAAAAATATTGCGCTTTGAAGAAGACGGGCGCGGCCGGATGCTGGACGGTGTTGCGAAGCTGGCCAAGGCCGTCAGAGTGACCTTGGGGCCGCGTGGCCGCAATGTCGCTATCGACAAGAAGTGGGGTTCACCCACAGTCACCAAGGATGGCGTCACTGTCGCTAAAGAGATCGAACTGCCCGATCCGTTCGAGCAGATGGGTGCCCGGCTGGTCCGTGAAGTGGCCAGCAAGACCAGTGATATCGCCGGTGACGGTACCACCACCGCGACGCTTCTGGCCGAAGTGATCTACCGCGAAGGCGTCAAACTGGTCGCCGGTGGAAACGATCCGATGGCCATCAAACGCGGTCTCGATAAGGGCGCGGAAGTCGTGGTCGAGGCTCTCATGAGCCAGTCCAAGAAGGTCAAAGGCCGTGAAGATATCGCCCGCGTGGCGACGATCTCCGCCAACAACGAAACCGAGATCGGCGATTTGATCGCCGACGCGATGGAGAAGGTTGGCAAAGACGGCGTGATTACCGTCGAAGAGGCGAAGAGTATCGAAACCGATCTCCAAGTCGTCGAAGGTATGCAGTTCGACAAGGGGTATCTCTCGCCTTATTTCGCGACCAACCCCGAAACGCTGGAAACCGAACTGGAAAACCCGTACATCCTGATGTACGAAAAGAAAATCTCCAACATGCAGGAAGTTCTGCCCCTGTTGGAGCTGATCGCCCAGTCTGGACGTCCCCTCCTGATCCTCGCCGAGGATGTCGAGGGCGAAGCTCTGGCGGCGCTCGTCGTCAACAATATCCGCAAGACCCTGACCTGCTGTGCGGTGAAGGCTCCTGGATTTGGCGACCGGCGTAAGGCGATGCTGCAGGATATCGCTATCCTGTGCGGCGGAACCTTC
>CAYTDF010000057.1:0-14461 GCA_964436365.1 uncultured bacterium
GTAGTGAGCCTTCGGGGGGATTACCGTGAGGCGAGGAGATCTTCGGTGCAGGCGAGGAGGGTTTCGAGGGCGATGGGGAGCGCGTTCTCGTCAATGTTGAAGCGGGGATTGTGGTGCGGGAAGTTGCTCTGGGCACGCTCGTTGCCCATACCGACGAAGAAATAACAGCCCGGAATCCGCTCTTGGACGAAAGACATATCCTCACCGCCCATGCTGGGATCCGGACAGACGACATTCGCTTCGCCGACCACCTCTAGCGCGGTCTTACGGACCCTTGCGGTGATCTCGGCATCGTTCACCACGGCGGGATACATACGTCTGTAGTCGATATCGCACCGGCCACCCATGGAATCCGCGATCCCCTTTACAGTCCGCTCGAAACGTTCGGGCAGGGTGGCGTGCAACTCGGCGCTGTAGGTGCGTACGGTCCCCTGAAGCGCGACCGTGTTGGGGATGATGTTGAACGAAGCGCCGCCATGAATGGAGCCGAAACTCAACACGAACGGATCGACTGCCGAACACTCGCGATGCAGCGACGACTGTAGACCCTCGACGATTCTGGCGGCGAGCAGCACGGTATCCACGCCAAGGTGCGGCATGGCCCCATGAGTGCCCGCACCATGCACCTCAATGTCGAAACAATCGTTGTTGGCATAGACGGGGCCCTCGCGTACGCCGATTTGCCCGGTGGGGAAGAGCGACCAGAGATGCAGCGCGAGACAGAGATCGGCCGGGAACTCTTCAAGCGCGCCCGCTTCGATCATAGGTAACGCGCCACCGCCGACTTCTTCGGCGGGCTGGAACATCATGATCACCTCACCGGGTAATTCATCGCGCTTTGCGGCGAGCACCTGGGCGGCCATCATGGCGATGGCGGTGTGACCGTCATGACCGCAGGCGTGCATGACGCCCGGATTCTGGGAGCGGTAGGGGATGTCGTTCTCCTCTTGGATGGGGAGCGCGTCCATGTCGGCGCGGATGAGCACGCGCTTGCCCGGTCGGCCACCGCAGATTCGCGCCATCACGCCGGTCTTGGCCAGACCGGTGCGGACCTCACAGCCGAGCGACTCTAGATGCTTGGCGACGACGGACGAAGTCCGTTCTTCCTCGAAACCGAGTTCTGGATGGCGGTGCAAATCGCGCCGGGTCTCGATCAGTTTTTCGGTGACGCTCCGAACTTCCTCGCGCAGTTTTATCACCGCAAACCTCCGTATCTCTTCTCTCTATTCCAACGTTTCTTTAACCGGTGCTCGGGGCCGGACGTTTTCGATGCGACCAGAAATCCTTCCACAAACCTCGGACGATATGCGTCAGCGAGAATTTGATCGGGATCATCTCGGGTTCCGGGATCATACGGAATCCCACGGCTCGGCAGGCCTGCAAAGGTTGGCCCAGAATCTCGATCGAAGCCAGGTCGATCGAACTTCCCAGCCCGGCACGCCGCGCGGCGGCCAGCACGGCCATGCGTTCGACCTCACCGCCGAGGATTTCTAGCCAGACCCGGTCGGTGGCCACGCCATCCGCGCTGGCCGAAAGGACGTCCACGGGGTGTGGGTCGCCATTCACCGGTCCCTTGCCCTCCATGGCGACGATGCCATCGGCGATGTGCAGCACGGGGCGGACTGTTTGGTAGATCGAGATCAGCATCTCCGCGAAATCAACCGTGTTGCCCCGCTTGAAATGCCAGAGTGCCTTGCGCCGCCGAGGTACGCAACCGAACAGGTTCTTAATCGCTAGCGTAAGGTAGCATTGCTGGTGCACTTTAACTTTGGGCAGGTTGATGACCGCGTCGACCTCATCGAGAAACGCATTCAGCTGGGGATATTCAGTCCCGTCCCGTTCGGCCCGGCCCGGCCGGGAGACCGAGAGGTCCTTTGCCGGTTCGAATCCCTCCGCGCGTAGGGCCTTATCCAGTCCGCTCCAGCGAGCTACGCGGGTGATGCTGCCCAGGGCGCAGCTGTCGCCCACAATCGGCTCTGCGCCTGCCTCTCGGACCTGTTTGGCGACCGCGACGATGATGCTGGGGTCGGTGGGTGTGAGCGGCTTGGGGGCGAGCAGGTTGGGCTTGAGAAGGACCCGCTGCCCGGGCGAGACGAATGCCTTCATGCCGCCGAGCGGTTCGAGCGCGCCCCTCACGGCTTTGGAGACGGCCTCTGGTTCGTAGGTTTCACAACGTTCCAGGCTTACTTGTGCGGCCATGCCTTCGTTCTCTTTCGTAGGGCGGTTGCTTCTGTGGGGTCTGTGTTCCTTGAGTCTAGCGACGGGGGACTGGGGCACAAAGCAGTGTTGGTTGGGACTTTCCCGCGCCCTTCGAACAGTAACTCTTGAATTGGCTTCCGCAGCCGCGGCAGCCACTCGGGGACGCGGGGCTTGTGGATTGCTAGGATTCACCCAGGACTGAAGTCCTGGGCTATTACCATTCGTCCTAGAGGACGAGTATTGAAGAAGACTGTGTTTCTGTCCGGATTGAGACGATGGCTGGTCTCGAACTCCTGTTCTTGCCGGAATGTGCTCGGCCTCGTACGCTGCCGGGGAACGATGATGAACCCGATCTTGCATGTAGTGGCCTCTCTTCGTGGCGGCGGCGGCCGTCACCTGCACGCGCTGGCTTGGGGCCTGAAGCGCCAGGGAGTCTCTGTTGGGCTGTTGGCCCCCGACGACGACCCGGCGGTGGGTGGGTTGTTGCGTGATGTGGGGGTGATCTGGCGAGCGTTGCCGCTGAACGAGAAACCGTCACTAGGGTTTTTCCACGCGTTACGTCAGACGCTCGTAGAGTTCAAGCCAAAGATCATTCATGTGCATGGGCACCGGGCGGGTTTATTAGCGCGTCTGGCAATGTTGGGCTGGAACGACGCCTGGGGCGAGCGGCCCAGAGTGGTCTGCACGTTCCACGGCTATCACCCCACACATTACCGCTGGCCTTGGAATCGGGTCTTGGGCCACTCTGCCGAGCGCTTGTTCTCGGCAACGACAGAGGCCTTTATCGCTGTCTCACACGAGACCGCCGAGGATGCAGCTGCGGGGTTAGGGCTACCGTTGGAGCGGTTCGATGTGATTCCCAACGGGATCTTGCTCAAGGGAGCGCCGGGGCTGGCAGCCGCTTGTACCGCACGGGAGAG
Organism: uncultured bacterium; assembly: GCA_964436365.1. Classification (GTDB taxonomy): domain Bacteria; phylum Hinthialibacterota; class Hinthialibacteria; order Hinthialibacterales; genus CAYTDF01. The sequence goes on from CAYTDF010000057.1 coordinate 3,120, forward strand.
CCTGGACGAGGCATTCGGTGGCTATGTCGGCAGTCGACGGGCCTTTTATGTGGGTACGCTAGCGCGGTTGCACCGTCAGAAGGGGGTCGATCTGCTGCTGCAGGCTTGGAAGCGATTTCAAGACAAGCGGCAAGCCTTGCACACGGATGCGGCTCCAGCGGCGCGTTTGGCGATCGCCGGGTCCGGTTCGGAAGTAGAGCTGTTTCAAGAGCAGATTCGTGAATGGAATTTGGAAGCGTCGGTTCGTTTGATTGGGGAGATCTCCGATAGCGTGAAACTGCTCGCTGGATTGGATCTGTTTGTGTTGCCCTCGCGTTGGGAGGGGCTGCCTCTGACTGTGCTCGAAGCCTGGGACCGCGGAGTGCCGGTGCTGGCCACGGATGTGACCGGGACGCGTGAACTTATTCAGCACGATATCGATGGGTTTCTCGCGCAGCCCGAGCCGGAGGCCTTGGCGATGGGTTTGGCGCTCTTGTTTGGCGATTCGGTTCGCCGGGGGCGGTTTGTTTCGAACGGCCGTGCTCGGGTGCAGGATTACAACGCCGAGAAGATGGCAGAGGAGACGCTGGGGGTTTATGGGAGGGTGGGGGACTTGTTCTACCCAAGCTGAAGAAGACAGTGTTTTCGCACCGGCTGGGAAGCGCGGTGCCACCCAGACTGTGCTTTCCCGTGACTGGGAGCCTGAACCACCCGCGCCCTTCGATACAAAATTGGGCCTGGCGACCCAATTTCACTCAGGAACACGGGAGTAGGTGTGCCGGGCAAGATTTCCTAGTAGACGCTACCTTGAAAATTCGGTGGCCAGGACCGAGATTTCAAGGTGGAGTTTTGAACGTGGGTGAGCGAATTCAGCTGAAGAAGACTGTGTATTCGCACAGGCTGGAATCCTGTGCCACCGACTAAGTGGAAGAAGACTGTGGCTTACTGGAAATCCTCGGGGGTGAGGGGTTGTTCCATTTGGAGGTCGTGGGTGAGGCGTTTGCCGATGAGGTTTTCCCGCTCGCCAGGAAAGATCGAACCGGGACAACGTTTGGCGACCAAATCGCTACTCGTAAGTACGTGGCCCTTTCGCAACGGACGTGCGGCGCACAAAAACCTGCGCACGAGCGCACGGACCGATTTTTCGGACTCCGTGGGTCTCTTCTCCCCATCGCCCAACATGCGTTCGGTCTCGCGGACCGCCCGAACCCAAGCCCGTAACTCCTGCGGTTCGAGCGAGGCGGCATGGTCGGGCCCCACACGGTCATGCGACAACGTGAAATGCTTCTCCAAAATGCACGCGCCCATCGCCACCGCGCCCACAGCGGCAACCGTACCGTTGGTGTGATCGGAATAGCCGACGGGTTCTTCGAATCTCTTCCGCAAAGTTGTGATCGCCCTCAGGTTGACGTCATCGGGCTGAGTGGGGTAAGTGGTGGTGCAGTGCATCAGCGCGAACGAAGCACCCGCGCCCACGTGCAAGGCTTCCACGACTCGGTCGACTTCCTCCATCGAACCCATCCCGGTGGAGACGATCAACGGCAGGTGGAACTCCGCGAGGTGGGCCAAGAACGGGACATTGGTCAGCTCACCGGATGAGGTCTTGAAACCGGACATACCGAGTTCGGCGAGAAATGTGGCCGATTGTAGATCGAACGCCGTCGACAAGAACTGAATTCCACGTACTTTCGTCCGCTCGATCAACTCCGGATAGATAGAGCGTGGCAACTCCAGCCTTCGCAGCATCTCTCGCTGGGAATCGTCGCTGCTCGTCTTGCCACACTGGGCCAGATTGCGACGTTGGTAGTCTGCCTGCTCGACGTTGGAAGTGGTCAACTCGGCCGCTGAAAAAGTCTGGAACTTGACGGCATCCGCGCCCGCCTCGGCCGCAGCGTCGACGAGCTGTAGCGCCGCCTCTGGGTCGCCATCATGATTGACGCCCGCCTCGGCGATGATGTAGACCGATTCGCCAGGACCGATACGCCGACCGCCGAGCTCGATCCAGCGCGGATCGACAGACGGGGGGCAGTGTGGAACGATTGCCGGAGAAGGACAAGATGTCATGGTCTAGACGTACCCCTCTTGTTTCAGGTACTGCCGGAGCTCTTCCTTGGACAGCGTGTTGGTGCTGGTGATGAAACCGTCGAAGTCGGTCATCGCCTCGCGATTCATCTCCTCGAACCGGCGGGCGGGGAGCACGACGCTCAGGTCCTTGTTAAGCCGAATCGTCCGCTGAGCCTCGCTAGGTGTCAACAGGTCTTCGTCCAACTTCTCCCCGGGTGTGATGCCGACAGTCTTGATCTCAATCGCCTTTGGATCGTGCCCAAACTGAGGGGCGAGTTCCTCAATCATCACCTCACAGAGATCGGAGATTTGAACCGATTTCATGCGCCAGACGAAGATCTCGCCGCCCTCGGCCAGCGCGGCCGCCGATAAGACCAGACGTGCGGCGTTGGGGACGGTCATGAAAAAGCGGCGCATCTTCCGGCTGGTGAGTGTGACCGGTCCGCCCCGCTGGATCTGCTCGCGCCAGAGCGGCATAACCGAACCGCGCGAATCGAGCACGTTGCCGAAACGTACCGAACAGAACGGTTTGAACGGTTTGCGCCGATAAAACGTCGCCCAGCCGACCAGCCTTTCGGCCAACAGTTTGGTTGCGCCCATGGTGCAGGTGACGTTGACCGCTTTGTCGGTGCTGACATTGACCACACGCTTCACGGTGCTCTCTAGCGCGGCCACGATCACGTTTTGCGTGCCGAGGACGTTGGTCTTGATCGACTCCATGGGATCGTACTCGGTCGATTCGACCCGCTTGAGTGCGGCGGCGTGAAAGACGAGATCGACCCCGTCGAATGCGCGGTACAAACGGTCGACATCGCGGACGTCGCCCAAGAGATAGCGCAGATTGTCGTGGTTCTGGAACTCGCGACGCAATAACGACTGTTTGTACTCATCCCGGGAGACGATACGGATAATTGCCGGATCGTACCGGAGCAGCTGGCGTACGATCTCGCTTCCGATCGATCCGGTTCCGCCGGTTACGCAGACGGTTTGGCCCGCGACGAGATCCCGAAGTCGGTCTTCATACTCTCGCTTCATTGCATTCATCCCCTAGATCGTTGGGTATTAGGGCTTCACTGTTATCGGCTGTTACCTGCAAAACAGTAGCTCTTGGGGGAGGATGGGGAACATACGTTCAGACGGTGCGGCCTGGGGAGTCGGGCCGAACGGTGAACGGATGACGAAGAAGCGGGAGTCTGCGGGGCTCCGAGAGGGGAGAGTGGGGATCTGTTGGCTCATGACCTGTTCGGTCTGCCCTCTACTCCTCCGCGGGTTCTTCGCTCTCCTTCGGCTGGAAGAGAGGTACCATCAGGATGGACACCTCGTAGAGCAAGATGAGAGGCGTGGCGCACATAACTTGGCTGATGGGGTCGGGTGGTGTGACCATCGCGCCGACTACAAACAAACCCACGATCACATAGGGTCGGGCCTTCTTGAGGCCGTCTACGCCGACCAAGCCCAGTTTGGTGAGCATCGCGATCACCACGGGTTCCTCGAAAATCACGCCGAAGGCCAGGACCAGATGGATGGCGTAATTCATGGTGGCCATGAGCGACCAGGTGTTCTGTACGCCCGCGCCGGCGCTGAGTCCGGCCATGAACGCGGCCATCACCGGGATCACCATGAAGAAGGCGAACCCGCCACCGACAAGGAAACAGAGCCAGGTTGAGGCGACGGTGGGTAAGAGGAACTTCCGTTCCTTCATGTATAACCCGGGTGAGACGAACATCCAGATTTCGTAGAAGAGGTACGGGAAGAAGAGGAAAAGCGCCACCACAAACGAGACCTTGATCTTGGCGAAGAAGATTTCGAGCGGATTGAGCGCGACGATGGCGATGCCTTTGTCTTCATCTTCCGCCTCAACACCCTGCAAATACTCTTCGACGGCGCGGTCGATCTTCAGCGCATCGGCGACGGGTTTGTCGTGTTTGAGGAGCTCCCCGATGCCTTTGAGAATTTTCACGACACGGTCGGTTTCGAGCTCCGCATCGGTGAGTGGGGGTGGTGCGGACTCCGGTAGGACCTGCGCGGTCTGGGTGGCGCTCAAGACAGCACCGTCCGCCTCAGGGGAACCGACGAGATCATTGAGCGGGATTTCCTCCGCGTTCCAGAGTTCCCGTGCGCCCTTCGAGACCCATTCCTGAAGAATGGCGACCTCTTCGAAGCTGAAATCGGTTCTGAGCTGAGTAATGAAGAGATGGAGTAGAGTCCCGGAGAATGCGAAGCAGACCAGTGTGCCGACACCGAGTACCGTGATGATGCGGACGAGCCTGGTGCGCAACTCCTCGAGGTGCTCGATAAAAGTCATGTGGCCGCCGAGTTCGGCGTCCTCATCGTGCTCCTCTGACTCGGGGGCTGGCAGTTGTTTTTGATCGTCGGGCATGGCGGTGTTTTGTAGCGCTCTACGGAGACGCTCTAGTCCGTGACGTAATCGTCGGTCAAGGTTGTATCGAGCGCCACGTTCTTCTTTTCTCTGGCGCGGTCCTCTTGAGTTGTATCAGGCGGGTCGTCGGCCGTATCTTCGACCGTCTCCGCATCCTCGATATCGTCACCGGATGGGTAATCGTCTTGCTCCGGGTTGAACCGGTCCTCCGGCTCCTGAACTTGCCGCTCCCCCTCGGTCGTGGAGTCCTCGAAAGTCGAGGCATACAAATCCTCGCCCTCCGGGTCGGCATAAGGATCGGTCTCGGAATTGTAAGAGGAAGTATCGGTGTTTTCGGAGGTTTCGGGCGGGGTGTAGTTATAGGAGGGTCTTTTGGGTGAGGGCGCGTCCAAGGCGGCTAAGTCGATCTGCTCCTTGACCTCCCGTGTGGCTTCTTGGACGGCTTTGGTGGCCTTGCCTAAGAAACGGGCGATCTCGGGCAAGCGGCGAGGGCCGAATACCAGAAGCGCGACGAGAAAACAGACCGCCAACTCGGGCCCGCCTGGAATAATCACGGATCTACGCCTCCTCTGCCTCTCGCTGTCGTTTTCGCTTCAGTGTTCGGAAGAGCCCGGCTTGGGCTCGGTTCCGTGTGTCCACAGTCTAATGGGACCTCGATGAAGCGCTCTAGGATGCCAGGACCTGTGAGATGCGGTAGAGTTCCGCATCCACGACTTTCTTTCGCGTCCAGACGATCTCGAGCGGACGGCGAACGAGTTTCCCCGCAGTAATTCCCACCATAATGTCGGTCTCGCCATCCAGCAACGCCATAACCGCCCCATACCCGAGACGACTGGCGGCAACACGGTCTCTGGAAGTGGGCGACCCACCGCGCTGTAGATGACCGATGACGGTTTCACGGATACTGAGCCGTGGGAGCCGCTTGGATACCTCGGAAGCCACATCGGCCGCTCTGGCCGCGCCCTCGGCCACCACGATGATCGACGACTTCTTCCCCCGTTGATTTCCCGCCTCGAGCCGCTGGCATATTTCGTCGTAGTCGAACGGCTGGCTGGGTACAAGAATCTCCTCCGCGCCTCCGCCGATACCGACCTCCAGGGCGATAAAACCGGCATCGCGTCCCATCACTTCGACGACAAAAAGCCGGTGGTGCGAGGTTGCGGTGTCGCGGATCTTGTCAATCGCCTCCAACGCGGTGTTGACGGCGGTGTTGAAGCCGATGGTGATATCGGTTCCGGCAATGTCGTTGTCGATGGTTCCGGGGATTCCGACGGCCTGAATACCGAGTTTGGCGAGTTCGTGAGCGCCGCGGTACGAACCGTCACCGCCACAGACCACAATGCCCTGAATGGCACGTTTCCGGAGGTTTGCCGCCGCCTTCTCCTGGCCCTCCAAGGTCCTGAACTCTTTGCACCGGGCCGTCCCTAGGATCGTTCCACCGCGGTTGATGATCCCGCCCACGCTGGCTAGGTCCATGGGCTCGATCACGTCGTCGATCATGCCCCGGTACCCATCCTGGATGCCGTAACACTTCAAACCGTGCGCACAAGCGGTTCGTACCACCGCGCGTACGGCGGCATTCATTCCGGGACCGTCGCCGCCGCTGGTCAACACTCCGATACAGGTCAGCGGGGCTCTTTCCGCCGAAGCCGTTTTGTTCGCCATGATTGTCACTCGCTAGGGGATTCGGTTCGACACGCCCGACGGTAGAACGTATGAGGACCGGTCGCAGTGACCGGCCCTCATAAGATAGCGTTTCGTCTGTTTTTTCATACCGGTGAACCGCACTCGACCCGTGCGGCGATTGCCGGACCCGGTTTGACCGAGCACAGAATCCCGGTTATTTCTTGCCGATCCAGGACATCATGCCGCGCAAGGTCTTTCCGACCTTCTCGACGAGATGCTGCTGATCCTGGCGTTTGAGAGCATTGTAGACCGGCCGGTTGGCCTGGTTTTCGAGAATCCACTCGCGCGCGAACTCGCCGCTCTGGACTTCGGACAAAATGCGTCTCATCTCTTCGCGGGTCTCCTCGGTGACGATGCGCGGGCCGCGTGTCAAGTCGCCGTACTCGGCGGTATCGGAGATCGAGTAGCGCATCCCGGCGATACCCTGCTCGTGGATGAGGTCGACGATCAACTTGACCTCATGCAGGCACTCGAAGTAGGCCATCTCCGGTTGGTAGCCAGCCTCGACGAGAGTCTCGAAACCCGCCTTGATGAGGGAGGTCAAGCCGCCACACAGGACGACCTGCTCGCCGAAGAGATCGGTTTCGGTCTCTTCTTCGAAGGTGGTTTCAATGACACCGGCGCGGGTTCCGCCAATGCCCTTGGCATAGGCGAGGGCGACGCTCTTGGCGTTGCCGGAATCGTCTTGATGGACCGCGATCAGACAGGGGACGCCTCCGCCTTCGGTGAAGACGCGGCGTACGATGTGGCCGGGGCCCTTGGGGGCGCACATGATGACATCCACATCCGCAGGGGGCACGATCTGCCCGTAGTGAATGTTGAAGCCGTGGGCGAAGAGAAGTGTCTGGCCCGCTCTGATGTGCGGCTGAATCTCGTTGGCGTAGACAGCGGCCTGGAGCTGATCCGGAAGTGTGATCGTGAGCAGGTCGGCCTTCTGAGTGACTTCGGCTGCGGTCATCACGTCGAAACCGGCTTCTTTGGCGGCATCGTAGTTCGGTCCGGGGACTTCCCCGACGATCACGGATACGCCGTTCTCCCGAAGGTTCTGCCCGTGGGCATGCCCTTGACTTCCATAACCGATAATACCGACTGTCTTACCGTCAAGCAGTTTCAGATCGGCGTCGCCGTCGTAGTACATAGTAACCATCGTCTTCTCCTCTTGCTGACAGGGATCGTTTCGATCCTCTCTATTTTATTGCATGTGCCGCGAACGGCACTTCGTTACGTCTGTTCTCAAACGCCGCGAGCGCCTCTGGGGTCGTCCGCGATCATTCGCTCTCTAGGGTCCCGTTCTGTGTCATGTTGCGTCCGCGACCCATCGCGACCCGGCCGCCTCTGGCGACTTCTTCGATGCCGTATGGCTCGAGCAGCCGCAGGAGTCCGGCGATCTTGCCTTCGGAGCCGGTCACTTCGACGATCACCGTGTGGGGTGAGATATCGACCACCTTGCACCGGAAGACGTCGGCGACATCGAGCACCTCCGCCCGCCGGTCAGGTTCGGCGGTGACCTTCACCAAGACCAGTTCGCGATCGACGATGTCCCGGTGTTCCATCGAGAAATCGTGGACTTCGTGGACATCGATCAGTTTACCGAGTTGCTTTCGGACCTGATCGAGGATTCTATCGTCGCCGGGGACGACGATGGTCATGCGTGAGACCTCCGAGTTCTCGGTCTCCGCGACGGATAGGCTTTCAATATTGAACCCGCGTGCCGAAAAAAGGCTGGCCACTCGAGCCAAGACACCGGCCCGGTTTTCCACCAACACGTAAAAGATATGGCGTCCGATCATCTTACTTCTCCTTCAGAGCCCTGTATCCGGCGTGTCATGATCCTCCACCCATCAGGGGGCGTACGAGCCCTTGTGGCGGTGGGGCCGACTCCGTGTTCTAGCGGGAACGGCTCGTTCCCGCCAGGTCCGCCGGGGGAATCGTAACGGTTAGGTCTCCAGGGCCGTCACGGTGTGGGGGTGAGAGTCTCCCTCACACCGGCATTGTCGTTCGTTCATCCGATCCATTGGGGCGTCTTGCGTCAGTCCTGACGGTGGTTATGAATGCTCCAGGATATCATCCAGGGAGGCCCCCCCGGGGACCATCGGGTAGACATTCTCCTCGCGGGTCACCTTGATTTCGACGAAGGCGGGCTGGTCGTTGGATAGGGCCTCGCGGAGGGTCGGCTCGAGCTCTTTACGGCTGGTGACGGATACGCCGTAACAGCCATAAGCTCTAGCGACGGCCGCGAAATCGGGGAGGTATTCGCGGTCGCGCCAGTCGCCGGGATCCTTCTTCTCGTCGGGCCTGGTGAGTTCCGTGGCCGAGTAGTTCTTGTCATAGAAGAGGTCCTGCCACTGCCGCACCATACCTAGCCAGCCGTTGTTCAAGATGATGACCTTTACGGGTTTGTGGTAGTAGGCGGCGGTTGCCAGCTCTTGCAGGGTCATCTGAATCGAGCCGTCGCCAGCGATGTCGACCACCATTCTGTCCGGAGACCCGAACTTTGCGCCAATCGCAGCCGGGAACCCATATCCCATGGTCCCCAAACCCCCTGAGGTTATGAACGAGCGGGGGCGAGTCATCGTGCAGTACTGCGCGGCCCACATTTGATGCTGTCCGACCTCGGTGGTGATGATGGCGTCCTCGGGAATGATCTCGGCAACCAGCTGGATCACCTCTTGCGGACGGATGTCATCGCTTTTCGCGTCAGCGGGCGTGTATCGCAGCGGACACTCCTTCTTCCATGCGTCCAGTTGTTTGAGCCATTTCTTGGTATCGGCTTTCTTGACCTTGGGTATCAACTGGTTCAAGACATGCTTGCAGTCTCCCACGAGATCGACATCCACGACGACGTTCTTGTTGATCGACGAGGGGTCGATGTCGACGTGGACGATTTTGGCGTGAGGCGCGAAATCGGCGAGTTTCCCGGTCACGCGGTCGTCAAACCGGGCCCCCACGGCGAGCAGGAGATCACAGTTCTGGATCGCGCGGTTGGCGTAAACCGTGCCGTGCATGCCCAGCATGAGCAACGAGAGTGGGTGTGTTTCGGGAAACGCGCCCAATCCCATCAGGGTTGTCGTGACCGGGATGCCGACTTTCGTCGCGAGTTTGAAGAGCTCTTCCGAGGCATTGGCGTTGATGACGCCTCCCCCCACGTAGAGAAGAGGACGTTTGGACTCAGCGATCAGTTTCGCGGCCTCGTCCACAGCCTTCTTGCAGGCCTTTTCGGGGATACTGTACCCCGGGAGGTCGGGCTCTGTGGGATAGACGTAATTCTCCAATGTGGCCTGTTGGATATCCTTGGGGATATCGATCAGCGTGGGACCCTGCCGTCCGGTATAGGCAATGTGGAAGGCGTTGCGCATGATTTGAGGCAGTTCCTCGGCCGACTTGACCAGGTAGTTGTGCTTTGTGGCCGACCGGGTGATGCCCACCACGTCGGCTTCCTGGAAAGCGTCGTTGCCGATGAGCGGGGAGGGAACCTGTCCGGTGATGGCGACGAGAGGGATCGAGTCCATCAGCGCGTCGGCGAGCCCGGTGACGAGGTTGGTTGCGCCGGGTCCTGAGGTGGTCATGACCGCGACCGGTTTTCCAGTGCTGCGGGAATAGCCTTGGGCCATGTGTATCGCGCCTTGCTCGTGGCGTGTGAGCACGAACTGAAACTTCTCAGACTGGTTCACCAGATCGAAGATATCGATGATCGCTCCGCCGGGGAAACCGAAGATGACCTCGACTCCCTCTCTCTCAAGGGCGTCGATGATAATTTCCGCGCCGGTTGCGCTGCGGGGGGGGTCGGTCTTCTGCTTTTTCTTATTCTTTGTCGACATAATCGGGCTCCTATATTTTTGGGGACGGTTTGTCGTCAATGGGGACTCGTTCTTCCGCTTCAGGTCGATTGTCCTGGGCATGAAAAAGCCGCAGGAAGGTTTGTCCGCCTGCGGCTTTTGGGGTTTCCTATGCGGGAATCCGCTAGTCTCCGCCCCAAAGCGCAGGCGTGCGTACGCCGACAACGACGACACCAACACGAAGAACAGTTTGGGCAGAGAACAGCATTTTCATAGTCTTTACCGCGGGCCAAAGTCGCCGTCCGTCTGAGAAACGCTCTCCATCCGGCTGCGCGAACGCACCGTGTGTGTAACAGACAGCCATTATGATGACCACTCCCGGGAAATTACTCACATTGATTCACCGGCGTCAAGTCTTCCCGGCTTGAGCGGTTGTCCTGATGCTGTATTTTGGGCTCCGGATGCCTGTGCCGGACGCCCGCGCCCCTCGCTGCGTTTTTTTCTTGAAAGCAACGGAATCCAAGCCTGATGGCTTGAATTCATTCGGGAACGCGGGCAGGAAGTTTGACCGCGAAGATTTAGAGGCGAATAGAGAGATGTTTCGAGCTGAAGCACTGGAAGATGTAAGAGAGCGTGTGGCCGTGGCTTGCGAACGCGCCAGCCGACCACGCGAGGATGTGACCCTGATCGCGGTCAGCAAGACGGTGACCGCTGAAACGGTCCATGCGGCGTACGATGCCGGACAGCGTGTGTTTGGGGAAAACCGGGCCCAGGAGAGCCAGAGTAAGCTCAGTGTATTGAGCGAGTTAGATGTGGAATGGCACTTTATCGGACGGTTGCAGAGCAATAAAACCAAGACGGTTATGGCTTCGTTCGACTGGATTCACGCGGTGGACCGCCCGGGGCTGGTCAATTCTCTGGAAAAGGCCGGAGCGCAGTTGGAACGCACCGTGCCGGTCTTGGTGCAGGTGAATTGCGCCGGGGAGATCCAGAAAGGTGGAGTGGCCCCCGATGAACTCGGACGCCTGGGTGAAGCGCTGGCCGGCGCTCCGCACCTCATTCCTCGAGGGTTGATGTCGATCCCGCCCTTTGGGTTGCCGGAAAGTGAGACCCGGGGCCAATTTGCCGCCCTGCGAGAGCTGGGCGAGCTGCACGCCGATTGGCTGCGTGGCCCGGGAGGACGGGTCGAACTCTCCATGGGGATGACTTCGGACTTTGAATGGGCGATCGAGGAGGGCGCGACGTTTGTACGCGTGGGCACGGCCATTTTCGGCGAGCGCGTGTGAGTTGGTTCGTTGGGGGGGCTGTGCTTCTTTCCTGAAAGCAACCGACCCGTCGTACCCAAATGGAAGAAGACTGTGTTTCCGCACCGGCTGGAAGCGCGGTGCCACCCGGGCCTGAACTCTCCGGGGGCTGAGGGGAGCTCTTTGGAACTCAGTTTCAGCCGTATACTCCTT
>CAYTDF010000058.1:0-6643 GCA_964436365.1 uncultured bacterium
TGAAATGAAGACAGAAGGAGCCGCCTAAAATCAACTAGAAATGGGATTGACTCACATTAACGGTTGCTTACAGCGCGCCCGCGACCTGGGCATGGAATCGAATATCCACTATCTGCTCGGGAGCGATCTGAGCTCTGCGGAGTGGATGCGACTGAACGCGACGAGCGGGTTCATCTGTATTGGGCAGGCCCAGCACGACACAGTCCTAACTGCGGAAAAACTCGGCAAGCCGCTGGTCATCGTCGGGACCAATCAACCGCCGGGCACCTTCTTCGTATCGGAGGACCGTCAGGCCTGTACTCGCGATCTGGTGCGGGCAATGATCGAGGACGGGTGTCAACGCATCGGTTTCATCGGGAATCTGTTCTGGCCCGACCATCGATACAGCCGTGACGGCTACTTGGAAGGCGTCGAGGGGCTTGACTTGGGATTCCGTCTGATCCGGGACGCCAATGAGAAGACGATCGGCGATAACGTCCGAGATCTTCTCGCCGAGGATCTGGGTATGGAGGGTGTCGTGGTCATGGGGGGCAACCTCTCGGTCGCCGCACTGCCCCTGGTCATGATGCGGCGTCCGGACGTCCGGTTTGGGTGCCTCCGGGAAAACGCGTCTGTGGCGCAGCTCGCCGACGTCTGCTACATCGGGGAGTACTTCCAGGAGGAAGCGGGAATGATGGCGGTGGACCTACTACTCGACGTTCACGCCGGTCGTGAAGAGGGAAGTCTCGTGCGCTCACCGAAATTTACGATTCGCCGCCCTCAGGTGCGGATCCCACGATAGTGGCTGACGGTGTTCGATACCGTCTCAAGGATTTCTGATTTTCCAGTATTCCTTGGCAAACGCCGCGCCGTCGTAGCCCTCGTCTTCCTCGGAGAGTTCTTCCAGCCTCACTTCCCGGCTCCCTTCCAACCACGAACGCCGCGCAGCCATGGCGCAGAGTTCGGGTTCGATCCAAGCGTCGAACGGTAAGGGCGGGGCGTCGACTTTCCCTTCCAGGTACGGTAAGACCGCCTCCAGCAGAGCTTTGTAAACGCGCGTGGCGTCGACCTGGAACTGAGTAACCTCTTTCTCCGTGACAAGCGTCGTGTGGAATGGCAACCAGGTTCCGTTGGTGCCGACGACAAGGATGCCCATCCGCTCCTCGGTCCAGTTCACCTGAATTCGATGCTGCCCACCGCCCTCTAAATACTGTACGCTCTGTATTCCCGGTCCCATCACACTACTCAATAGTGCATAGGCGTGGATACCGTAGTTGTATTCATCCGTGCCACAACCGCAGATCGCGGTCATCGGCGTCCCCCGTTCTTCGAGCGGCCGCGCGAGCCAATCGCGGCTTTCATAGCAAAACCGCAGAGAAGAGCCACCCGAGATGCGTGCGCCGTCGCGCACCCAACCCCGCAGCCGCTCCACGGCCCGAGGAGATCCGACCACCGGCTTGTCGATGAGCACGGATTTCCCAGCCTCCACAAACGGTTTCGCCTTCTCAATATGCGTATCCCAATCGCAACTGTGCAGAATCGCACAGTCGACTTCCGCAGCCATAGCCTCCAGGGAATCAAACACACGGGGAATGTCGAACTCCTCCGCAAACTCACGCGCAAAACCCGCCGGGCGTATTGCGCCCGCATCCCATACCCCTACGACCTCATGGCCGAGTTCGCGTTCGATAGGAATCCAGTTCTGGGGGTGCGATGTATCCAGTTCAGCAACGCCGATACGCATTTCATCAACCTCCTCGTGTTCATCAACCCGAAAGAAGAGATCGTGCGGAAACACGATCCCCGTTACATTCATCTCAAGCCGCTACGAATTGTACCTCAGTCGATACGACCTCGAAAGTCCACGAAATCAATGAGGATGAAGCGACCGCTTTGCACATACACAGATAACACAATCTCCGGTTAGAACTATATACAGGCGGAGTTCGTGAAGAAAAGCGCGGGATCTTGGTGGCGTTTTTTGCACCTCGGGCGGCGTTTGTTGTAGAATCACCGAATGTGGCACGCAACACACCAAGACGTATAACCATGCCGCCATGACTCTTCAGTTAAGTATGACGTAGCATCCACGAGGCTCTCATGAAACAAATCCTATCCATCGTCTTGATCGCAACAGGTTGCAGCGCCCTCCATGCGGCGGAACTCCGATTCGACAACTGGGAGAAGGCAGCCGAACAAGGTTGGCAGTCGCTGGATGCGCGTGCAGAGGGCCACGAAGGTAAGATCACAGCCACGAGCAATGGTATGCGGATCCGCGACGAAAGTGGCGACACAACACAGGGCGCAACCCTACGGAACGACAGCGCGTTCGCTCCCAGCGGAGAGTGTTACCGTATCGACTTCACGCTGGAGTTGGTTCAGGTGGGAGGAGTAGACGACAGTAGCGCCGAACGCTCCGTCTCTTCCATTTATTTCAGTTTCGCCGGGATGGGTGTGGACCTCTATTGGCTGACTCCCGACCGCATCGTTTTCGACGAGGCATGGACACAGTATCAGACCCTCCGTACCGATACGAAACCGCATACGTTCTCATTCTTGGTCAATACGCAAAAAAAGATACTGCGTCTCCGCAAAGATGGAGTCGTGATCGGGCTCTATCGCACCTACGCGCTGCCCGAACCGGGAATTCGAATTACCGCATCGGGTAGCGAAGAGATGGCAAGCGAGCTCATCATCCACCGAATTGCGATCGAGGACGCGGAATGGGACGACCCGCAATCGGTCACGGACGCGCGTCGTCGGCAACCTATGCCTGTTCCAGGGGAGTGGCCGACGTACCTCCGCGACTCTCTGAACACGGCTCGCTCACCACTGCAAGGCGAGAGTTCGAATCTTCAGACGGTCTCTTCCTTCTCGATTGGAGGAGAGACGCTTCATGACGTTTTCGCAGAGGACATCGACGGTGATGGAAAGACGGAATTCGTCCTGCAGTTTGGAGGCCGTTTTCGCGCGTACGACCTATCCGGCAAGGCTCTTTGGGAATACACCGCCCCCGGCGTGGTTCGCGGGTGCTACGACCTGGATGGCGACGGCATGCGGGAACTTATGCTCCAGGATACGGGCGCACCGTTCGTCGTGCTGGACGGAGCGACGGGAGAGGAAAAATACGTCGACCCTCTGCATGAAGATATCGGCATGGGGTGCATGGCCATCGCCGATCTGGATACGAAGGCCGCCGGAAAGCAGCTGATCTTCTTCCCCGCGCGGAGCGATAAGGGCTATGTTTACAGTTTTGTCGCCGGTGAAAGAGAATGCCGAGTCGATCTCGAATTTCTCATCGCCCGCGAGGCGCGCGGCTTCACACCGGAGCTGGTCATGGCGGATATGGACGCCGACGGCGCGCTCGAAATCGTCGTCGTTACCTACGATCGAGCCTACGCCTTCGAGACGGATAGCGGCACTCCGAGCATGGAAGCGTATTGGGACTCCGGACGCAACTACGGGGAGATCATCGTTACTGACATCGACGATGACCCTCATCTAGAGTTGGTCGTTCACGCCTATCAGCTGCGGGAACATCTCTCGGTCCTGGATAACGACGGGAAGTCTATGCGACTGCTTTGGGATAACTTTTTCGAACAGAACTATCCCGGGGACGATAAGGAGTATGCGCCCTGTGCGAACTCGGTTCAGGATTTCGACGGTGACGGAAGACACGAGGTCCTGCTTTCACTCTACAACGACACGGGCGATAACCGCTGGCATGTGCTGCTGGTCGATGCGCTCACAGGTGAGACACGCTACGATCTACCCGACCGCAAAGCGGAGAGCGTCGTCTTCTCGGCTCCCGGCGGTGTGCCCTGGCTGCTCCTGAGTCAGGCGAGCGGACGCAAAACGTTCAGAGGTTTAGAACTCTATCACACAAAGACCGGCACGGTCCCCATCAGCGATACGGCAACGCTTCTCGTCGACACGACGGTTCGCAATGTCCCACCGCACGTCGGACCGAGAGGGCAGCATGGCCCCGCCGGACGCCGTATGGCACCCCCCGCTTCACCAAAGAATGAGTTCTATATGTTGGACGGGCGGAAAGTCGTTTCGGTGCGTCTCGGCGATGGGGAGACTCCCGTAGCGACGAAAGAGATCTTCGCGATTCCACTCGAATCGTCTTACACCATACGTGCGCTCGAGGATATCAATCGGGACGGGAAGCCCGAAATCCTCGTCGCCTCCAGCGAAGAGAGCCGTCTGCATGTGTACGACACCGCGAACGGCCAGACGGCGCTCTCCCTCCCGGCGGGTGGAACGCGCCGCATCGCGCTCTGCGCGAAGATGGACCCGGAGGACAAGGAACTCACGGTGTTCGTCGTCGACGGAGAGAACCGGTTGCAGGCTTGGCAAGGCGTCAAGAGCCAACCCCGAAGACTCTGGCAGAAAGAGGTTCAACCTCGTACCGCCTACAGCGGGACCCCCACCGTCACGCTGTTCGATTTCGATGGCGACGGAATGAAGGAGATCCTCACCGGCTTGCCGGGGAACCGCTTAGGCGTCCTCGACCGGCACGGTTCGATCTTGAAGGAATGGGAGGTTCCTTCCCGCGTGATCGACTGGGCTATCGGCCAGTTCACCGGTGACGATACGTACGATATCGCCGTGGTGACCTCTTCGGGCATCACAGACCAGATCACATCGATGCTGGATGGCGCAAAGCCCGGCGACACTCCAGTTTGGCAGATCAACTACGGGCCGTTTTATGGATGGCCCGCGGTGTGGGATGTGAACGGCGACGGCGTGGAGGATATCCTCTTCCGATCCTTCTTCATGCGGCATATCGTCAGCGGACGAAACGGCCTGAACCTGTACCCGGTTACGTGGCGGCAAGGGCAACACTTCCCCGCTCTGGTCTTTCCGGAAGGTCGAGCGGCGGATCCACTACTCGTGTGGAGCGGTGGTGTCTATACCCACAGAGTGGAGAAACTCGACGGTACGATGGTTTGGAGTCAATGGGCGCAATCCTGGCAACGGGCCGGGTGTATCGGCGATTTTGACGGCGACGGGAAAGAAGAGACGACATATCAGACGGTCGGGACGTGCTACGACCTCGGAACGCGGTTCGACGACCTTAAATACGAACCGCTCGAAGAGTCATATACCAAGTTTGTCTTCACAAAGGATGTCGTCACGGGTCGTGAGACCGGACGCCTGGAACTCGATGGGATCGTCCAGGAAGGTCTGGCCGCTACCGACATCGACGGTGACGGGCGCGACGAGATACTCGCCGGGACGGGAGACGGTTATTTATACGTTATTGGTATTGAGAACGGAGGACTGACGGTCGAGTGGTCGCGTGACTTCGGTGCATCGGTGAGCAGGCCGACCGTGGCGGACCTGGATTTGGACGGCTCGCCCGAGCTCCTGGTAGGTATCGAAACAGGCCAGATTCATGTGCTCACAGCGGAGTAGCTTCCTTCGGGTAGCATGCCGAAGAATCTGGGAAGTATCGAATCGTTCGCTTTCTCATTTCGCGGTGGACCGGTAGAGTCAAGCATAGACGGTATTCGTCAAAGGAGAATTACTGTGTCTTTCGCAAAACACTTTCTCGTACTCTTCATTGCGGTCGTGTCGACGGCCAACGCGCAGGATTGGCCGGAATACGGCAGCAACCCGTTTGTGATATCTCTCGATCAGGAGCCCGCCAAAGACAGCGCGGGCGGGATCGCGCTCGGCGATCTGAACAACGACGGTCTGTTGGACTATCTGTTCACGACATCGAAATCGATTGGCGCATACGACCACACCGGGAAAAGACTGTGGGTTCGAGAGGAGCCACTACGGCGTGGCGGTTCGGCGGAAAGCGTGGGCCTGCCGGGGCACAATCATCCACGCACCGAAGCCCACGACATCGACGCGGACGGTGCGACCGAAGTGATGTTTCTTCGCGATGACGGCGAGTTCGTCGTGCTGCATGGCCGTACCGGCGAGGTCGAATCGGTCTGGCGGCCGAAAGTTTATCCATCGGCCAAGAGCTGGGAAGCATTTACCGTCTGCAACCTGAGGGGCACAGGTGACTTCGACGTTATCTTCGAGGCCTGTCCCACCAGCGGCGCGGCATCCAAGCGTGGGCAGATGCGGGGCACGGTCCTCTCGGCGTTTGCGTACAACGGCCTGAAGGGCGAGCCGCTCTGGTCGACGGACGGTTACTGGCCTCCGGCGCACGGTCCTTTGCGCGTGGCGGATGTAGACCTCGACGGACTCGACGAGGTAGTCGGGATCACATTCATCGAAGAAGATGGCCAGTTCAACCCACGCTGGAACTACACAGATCGGTGGAACCACAAGAAACACGGCTCGTTTCATCTCGATTCGCTCTTTGTGTACGACGTTCTGCCGGACAGACCGGGGATGGAAGTTGTGCTGTTGGAGGAGGGCGCAAACGCCGTCAGCCTTGTGGGTCCCACAGAGTACTTCTGGCGGCACGACTACAAACGTCGAGAACCGCAGAACGCGGCGGTCGGTGAATTTAGCCTCGAACATCCCGGGCTCGAAGTCTGGTGCCGCAGCCGCTACAACCAGCATCAGAAACCGTGGGTGTTCAACGCGAAAGGTGAGTTGATCTCTACCTGGGACATGGACGAGAAATCCCCGGAGGGCTGGACAGAGTCGGGAGTGGAAATCATCAACACCATCGACTGGGATGGCGGAC
>CAYTDF010000058.1:6653-7247 GCA_964436365.1 uncultured bacterium
ATACGCCGCCGCCAAAGAACGCCACACAGAAGGCGATCTCTGCATTTTTCAGCCCGTGACCGGCGAGTTCATACGTACATGGAGAGACAAGGCCGCCCGGCTCATGGTCGCCGACGTGGCCGGGGACGCCCGTGAAGAGATCATCGTACAAGCCGGGAGAGAACTCCACGTTTACTGGAACGAGGCTCCCAGCAAGAATCCAAAGGCATCCCGACTGTGGAATGGCAATGCCTACAAACGCGCGAAAGCCAACTACAATTACTATTCGCCGTGAAGGGGAGAAGGCATAACCGTTTTTTCCGTGCAGTCTGTGGGCGGGCAAGGGGCGTGAATAGTGCCTTCTGGGCTTGAAAACGTGGTACGATAGATTGGAAGGGCGTTTCACGAAGCGAGGTGCCCCGCAATGGAGAAACGATGAACGCTCGCAAAGCGCTACAGGAGAATCGATAGGAAATCCTCGCCATCGCTGAACGCCATGGCGCTCATAATGTTCGTCTGTTCGGCTCCGTGGCTCGGAAAGACGACGACAGCGAGAGCGATATAGATTTTCTTGTCGATATGGATACCGGCCGTAGTCTGCTCGATCTCGGTGGA
>CAYTDF010000058.1:7257-10402 GCA_964436365.1 uncultured bacterium
TTGCTGATGGACCTCCAGGATCTGCTGCAGCGCGAAGTGGACGTCGTGACAGAGCGCGGATTGAGAGAGCGAGTCCGTACGCACGTCCTGAACGAAGCGATCCCCTTATGAGAGATCCTAAACATCGGCTATACGATATTCTGGAAGCGATCCAGTGTATCGAGAAGTACACGACCGCCGGGAAGGCAGAATACGAACGTTGATGTTGTGGGACAGAGAGAGACACGGCTGTCGCGGAGCCGCCTTCAGACTAGAACCGGCGAAAAACACCAAGGTCACCGGAACTGCGAAGACCGTTGCTGAGGCTGTACTCGGCGTTGCGGAAATAGACGCCAAGCCCGGGAACGGGTTGGAGTCCGAAACCGGAGTCTTCTTCATCAGGGCCGAACGAAACCAGACCGAACGCCGGAACCGGCTCCTTGGGCGGAACCAAAAAATTCGCGTAGTCGAAATAACCGTACCCGAATTGAGAAGGTAAGCTCCCCGGAGTGTAGGCGACGGAGTCTTTCAGACGAGCGACGGCACGCTGGGTGAAGGAGTCGGCAAGAAGTTCCGGTGAATGAGGGAGGTAAGTCCCCAAGAGTTCCGCCAGCGCGACCCGGGCATCGTAATCGGTGTCAAACTTGATGGGAGGTTCGGTCGAGCCTTTGGGATACGCGCCCCGGTCGACGGCGAAAATCTCGACGGCATCCGCAATCACCCGAAGATCGTATTGCGTAGTGGCCACACGGGTGCGTAACAGACTGTCGCCCACAAGCGGAGCGGCAACCGCAGCGAGGATGGAGACGACGGAGAGAGAGACCAAAAGCTCGGCCAGGGTGAAACCTTCCCCACCTCTCCGAAACGAGAATGCAAACGAGTTCGCCGGATTCATCACACACCTATTCTGCACACCTATCTAGACAAATCATACACCGAATCGGCAAAAACGCCAATTGTTCTTCAAATATTCGCTGAATTCTCATAGCACAAGCCCCGGCCACAGAGAGGTGGCCCGGCGGAGACAGCGGTAGACCTGCCCGCGGGCTGGCGCAGAGAGTGACTCCCATTCAAGCGGCTCCCAACAGAGGGTTCCGATTGAAGAACGCTCAGCGCCCGGCCCCCGCATGCACTTCGTGCGCTCGGGAGGGAGCGACTCGGGAGCAGTTTCTTCCGGCGGTAAACCTCCCGGCGGGCTCGCGCATTCGTGTAAAGTAGACGAGTGGCAGGCGAAAGCGAGAAGAGCGAATCCAGGGTGCTTCGCGAAAGAAGGGAGTCTCCCGTGATGGGGTTACAGGAGAGGTCGGTAACCAATGTGACACACGCCCCGGCCGCTTCGGCTCCAGAACCGGTCTCTCCGAGTGACGAAACCCTCGTCAGCCAGGCGTTGCAGGGTGACCAGACGGCCTTCGGCAGTCTGGCGGGCCGTCACTTGCGCGCGACATTCACCGCCGCATTCAGCCTCCTAGCAAACCGAGAAGAGGCGGAAGACGCGGTTCAGGAGGCGATGGTGAAGGCCTTTCATCACCTCCCGAGTTTGCGGGATCCAGCCAAAGTCGGCGCGTGGTTGCGGCAAATCGCTCGTCAAGAGGCTCTGGGCCGACTGCGCAAACTCTCGCGGCTGCGACACTTCCTGGATCGGTTCCGGGAAGAACCGGAACTCCGTTCGCCCGCACAGCCGACACCGACGCGCCGCCGCGTCTACCACGCACAACTCTTCGAGCGGTGCATGACGGTCCTGCCATCCAAAGCCAGAAACGTGGTGCTTCTGCACTACATCGAGGGGCTCAGTTGCGAAGAGATTGCCGAACGAACTGGCACGGCGGTCGGCACGATCAAGAGCCATCTCTTCAAAGCCCGAAACAGAATGCAGCAGCGTCTCAATAAACTCGGAATAGAACAGACCGATATCTAGAGCTGAATCGGCACAACGGTGAAACCATGAACGCACCGAAACATACAGAGAACATCCAAAATGAGAGTTGGCCGCGCACGCTGGCCGAAGCGGTCCTCCCCGAGCGTGGCCAGTTCGAAGCCAACCTCCTCGGACGGTTGCGAAAAGCACAGGTACCCGGCAGAAAGCCAGTGGTTCGCCGGTTTCGGCCGACGTTTCGCTACGCAACCGCCGCCGTGGCCACGTCGTTCATTGGAGTCGTGCTCTATGGCTGGCTGGCCGGCCCCTCCTCCCCCGGAAGCCTGTTCGTACATCAGGGCGACGTTCAGGTGGGCATCGCCGAGCGCGAAGATGCTCGCCTTGCCAAGGGGGCAACCGTCAAGTGCGGGGAGGGAGGCTTGGCGACAGTCAAGTTGAAGCACGAAACATGGCTACGCATGGGCAACAGTTCCGCCTTGACCGTAAACGATTCGCGAAACGTACATCTCACGGCGGGCTCGCTCTACGCCAAGGTAGGCCGAGTGCAAAATGGAGAGCCGTTCGTTGTGGAGACGCCGTCCGCCCGGGTCGTTGTGTTGGGAACGGTTTTCGAAGTTCGATGCCAAGACAACCGGACAGAAGTTCTCGTGACCGAAGGCAAAGTGCGCGTCGAATGGAAAGAGCGGGAATTTTCCCTTACGAAAAACGAGGGTGTCACGCTTTCACCCTCGGAGCCGACGCCGAAGGTCAGATCAGTCAAGACTACAGAACCGGCTTGGCTTCAAACACTCCTGGCGCTGGAAATGAGGAGGAATTTCCCCAGTTGGTCTCTGAACTTGCCGACATCGGGGCCACTCGCACCATGAGCCGATTCCGCCTGTTCGTCCCTTTGTTTGTGCTTCTCTTCATACGTGCGCCACACGCCATCCATGCGCAAACGCCTCTATCCGAGGGGGGATACGAAATCTATCCTCTCGAGTTTTTTGTGGATTTGTTGAGCGGAATGCTGGCGACGGACGAGGGGATTATCGTTTGCGACCGGGGCGCGGGAAAACTGATACAGATTCAGTTCACGGACGATGGGCGGAATACGCATGAAGTCGCCAGCGGTCTCGGCACTCCGGTCGACGTTGCGATGCTCGACGAAGAGTACCTCGTGCTGCAACAACAGGCCGGAAGTCTGATCGGCTTGCACCGGAAAACCGGGGAGCGGCGTCTTCTGGCGGACGGTTTGCGGAATCCATCGGCGTTTACTCTGGACGACCGGGGCAATGCGTATGTTGTCGATTTCGA
>CAYTDF010000058.1:10412-14376 GCA_964436365.1 uncultured bacterium
GCGGACATCCTCTTCGCCCCGCCAGACCGGCTCATCGTGGCGGACCAGGTCGGTTTAGACGATAAGGATGGCGCTATTTATACGCTGACGTTGGAGGGCCGAGTCTTAGATGTGGATCGCCGAGTGACCGATCCGACGGGTCTCGCCCTGGCCTCCGAGGGAACGCTATATGTGACGTCGTTTCGGATCGATCCGAGCCTTCCGGGCAGCGGTGGGATCCTCCAAATCGATCCCTCCGGCGGACTGACGGTTCTCCAGGCGGGGTTGTCCGGCCCAACCAGTCTCGTTCTCGACGCCGAGGGGAATCTCGTTGTCCTGGAGGAGCCGGAGAACCGCGTAACTCGGTTGAGTTTCAACGAGCGCGCGCTTGGCGGTGCACCAGAAGATGTGGGTACGCCCGCATTCGGGCAGGAGGGGATTCGTCACGCGGCCCGGCTCTCGGAACGCGAGATTGTGTTTATCGAAACGGCCCCGGCCGAGAAACTGCGCCTACGCGATCTGCCGGGCACATCGGTCCGAACCCTGGCATCGCTACTCTATGGATACTGGCTGGAACCCCGTCTGACAGTGGATCGCCATGGCTCGATCTACGTTTCCGATCCGCTCCAAGGTGTGATAGAGGTCTACAACCGGGAAGGCATCCGGATCGGTACCATTGCCGATATCGTGCCCGATTTGCTGTTCGGTCATCCGTATTCGAACGCGTACGCGCTGGAGTACGCGGGCGGAACTTATCGTTTGTTAGAGCTCGACCGTGAGGGCATCGTCACAGATTCGTCACTAAGACTCGCCGCCGAACCTCTCGCCGCCACAGTCCGTTTGGACGGTCTCCTGGCGATTGCGCAGGCAAATGGGGAGGTCTTGATTGTCGATTCAGACGGTGACATTCAAGCGAACCTTCCGCTACGCGGCCAGACGGTTCGGGTTTCGGCCCTCGCGCCGTCCTTCATGGAACCGGAGATGCTGTGGATATTAGATTCATCGCGGGAGGAGATCCATCTGATGTATCCTGACGGGTTTACCGAGCGCGTAGGTCGGCAGACGGGGCTGGACGGCACGCTGCTTCCCGATCAAGCCGGTGTTCTGTATATGAATACGTCGGGTACACTCTTCCAGATCACAGACGGAGCCGCGCCGGTGGACAATTGGCTGTTACACGGTTTACCCGGCGAGTAAGACCGTGTCGGTCATTCCGAGGCCTGCCCCATCTCGCTCTCGGCCAGTCTTCTCACACATCGGAAACCATACGTATCTTTGGCGAAACAGGCGTCGGTAATTCCAGGATCGCCATACATGCGATAACTCGCCCGTGCACTCTCGGCGGTCGAAGCCCACGCGCCTCCACGCAACACACGCTTGTCTCCCTCTGCGGGCCCTCGTGGATTCTCTGCGGGACTTTCACCGTAATAGTCCGCCCCGTAGCGGTCGTTGCACCACTCGGCAACATTGCCGTGAAGATCGAAGAACCCCCAAGCGTTCGGCTTCTTCGACCCGACAGAGTGCGTCCGCCCCCCCGAGCTCTCCGCATAGACCGCATGCGCCTTCAACTTTCGTTCCGAGTCGCCAAAACCATACTTCGTATCGCTCCCCGCACGGCAAGCGAATTCCCATTCGGCTTCGGTGGGCAAACGGTACCCGCTCGCGTCGAAGTTGCATTCATAAGTGACGTCGTCATAGGCGGGCTCAAGCCCCTCTTCGAGCGAGCGGAGGTTGCAGTACTCGGCCGCATCCGACCATCGGACCTGCTCCACCGGGTTACGCGCACCCTTAAAGTGCGCGGGGTCGGCCAACATTAACCCCTCGTAGTTCTCCTGGATGATCTCGTATCGATCCATGGCGAAAGGTGCGACCGTAACGCTGTGCGCCGGAGCCTCATCATCTCCCCCACGGTCACTACCCATAATGAACGTGCCTCCCTCGAGAGCGATCATCTCGATACCGATCTGGGTCGTGAATTCGCTCAACACAGCCCCGGAAGACGTGCCGCTTCCCTTCCCGGCCGCGCCATCCTCTGTGGGACTGCACGAGGCCAAGATCAAAACCGCAAGAACATAATTGCTGGCACAATTCATGCCGCTGTGCTGGATACGCAATTCAGTTACCGCCTTTCACCTGTTTTGAGTGTATTGAACTCTTTTATTGCATTTTCGAGGCTGGAGCAAGGCCCCCACACCGTGCCCTCACACCGTGCCCTCACACCGTGCCCCCACACCGTGCCCCCACACCGTGCCCCCACACCGTGCCCCCACAACCCCGCAGTGACACTCCGGTTTGATGGTAGTACACTGCAAAACAGTATCGAACCGCACACCAGGGAGGTCGACGATGTTGGGAAAGAAGATTAAATGGAGTCTGCCGTATGTTCTGATCGGCACGGGACTCATCGCCCTATTGGCCCCGTTCGTACAGGCAACCGAGCAAGAAGAAGCCTTCGACTACTTCACGAACTCGTGGAACGTGATCGGGCTCAGGGACTACATGGATGGGACCCGGATCACACCCCACAACGAACTCATTTTGGCGCAAAAGAAGAGGCTTCGCCTGTATTACGGTCGCGAACTCCTGCCCCTAAGCCGCAAACAGACCAAGACCTGTCTCGATGGCTGGCTCCCCATCATTCTCCTCTCCGCCCAAGACGGTCCGATCCAGTACACGTTGACGCTTTGGGCAACCCCTTTACCGAATGTAAAGAACTGGCGAAAAGCATTCGACTGGCCCACCGAGGGCGAGAACTTCCTGAACTGGATTCGTGTTGAAATCACCAACACCGGGAAAGAGAGATCGGAAGCGAAGTTCAAAACGGAACTGCTTGGTGACTCCGCGTGGGACTCAACACCGCAAACCTGGACCCTGCAACCCGGTCAGAGCACGGAAACAGTACTTCGTATTCCGTTCAGCCCACTCGAAGGGAAGACGCCATTCGCCGACGCGGATGCGTCCATGTGGCTGCAACGGACCACAGATTACTGGCACGGCCTGATCCAAAAGGGCGCACGTATCGAAGTTCCGTGCACGAAAGCGACGCAGGCGCTCCTCGCAGCGCATGTCTGCCAGTTCATCGCCAACGACCACGGCGTGCTGCAAGGCGGCGAGGGCTTTTACGACGAGTTTTACATTCGTGACGGCGGATACCAGATCATGCAACTCGAGGAAGCAGGGCTCTGGGACGCCGTGGAAAAGACGCTCCCATCGTACTTGGAGCACAAACGCCCCGATGGGCGCTTCGAGAGCCAGAAGCATCAGCTCGACGCCAATGGGCAGGCGGTTTGGGTCCTTTGGCAATACTATAAGATCACCGGAGACCGTGCCTGGCTCGAGAAAGCCTACCCCGCCATGCGCGGTGCGGTGGAGTGGACAAAGAAAGCACGCCGACTCGCTCCGAATGATTCTCCGTACGCAGGCGTGCTACCTAAAGCGTTGGCCGACGGTGAATACCTCTGGGATGGCGAAAACCATATCCTGGGTTACGATTTTTGGAATCTCCGGGGAGTGCTTTGTACCGCTGACGCGGCGCGCATTCTCGGTCGTATGGATGAAGCGGACGCTCTACGACAAGAGGCGGAGAGTTATCGAGCCGCGATCGACGCAGCCTGTAAGAAGACCGGCCTCGCTCATTTCCCGCCCAGCTGGGAACGCGCGGGTACTCACTGGGGCAATACCGAGACGCTCTGGCCGACCGAGCTCTTCGCCCGCTCCGATCCGCGCATAACCGCATCGCTCGAAGAAGTACGCGAGCGTCACGGTGGCGGTTTCACCGAAGGCACAATCCGCTGGATGGGTATGCCCGATGCTATTCATCCGTATATGTCGTCGTATTCCACGATGTCCTCGTTGATCCGCGGCGAGCACGAGCAGTTCGTCGAGGATTTCTATTGGTATCTTCTGCATACCACAGCCACGCACGCGTTCCCCGAGGGCATCTTCTTCAAGCGGAGATTCGCCTGGAGCCACACGATCCCCCACG
>CAYTDF010000059.1:0-14374 GCA_964436365.1 uncultured bacterium
GATTTCAAACCACGCTTTCGCCACAGCATCGCTGTGAAGAAACCGCTCATCAGAAAAAACAGCGGCATCCGAAAACCATGCAGGAACGCCAGAAGCAGGCCAAACAGTTCGTGTTGCTGCGTGTCTTGAACGGGCCATGGCAATGGAAAGAAGGAAAGCGAAGCATGCAGCACGATTCCCGACAGCATGGCGAATGCGCGGAGGGCGTCCATGTCGTGTCGACGGGGTATGGTCGGGGGGGCGGTTTCGGTCATCGGTCCACTCGTGTTGCCTGAGTGTAGCGTACGCGAACCGCAGGTGGAGTCAATCCAATGTGGATGATAAGGAGGGAGGGCACAACCAGAGCCCGACAGCTAGCGCTCGGGGAGTTCCGGCAGGATCACGTCATCCCAAATCGATCTCGCCAGTTGGACGTTATGGAACGAAACTCTCTCGGCAATACGCATTCGTGCGGCAAACGACGCCGCTTCCGGAGATTCGGGTGAACCGTGTTGTTCCAGGAATCTACGCGCCCGCGCTTCCCGAGTGTGGAGTGCGTTTTGCCAGTCGAAGAACAGATCTTCATAACGCTCGTTGTGGCAGCCACGGCATGTGGCGGCATACTCGAGCGGAGACGGATCGTGCAGATCCACTGCATGACAACGCACACAGGGAACGCGCTTGACGTGGGGGTCCGGTGCGCCGGTTAGTATCGATGTCTGCCCGGCGAGATGTTGCACCGCATCGGTATGGCAACTTTCACAGTCGTTTGACAACGGCCGGTACTTGACGCTCTCGCCCTCACCGTGACAGGCCGCGCACGTTATCGAAGTGTGAATCTTATCGATAGGAAACTCGGAATGCGCCTCATGCGAGAAGGTGAGAAACCGCCCCTTCCACCCGTCCTCGGTGTGGCACGCGGAACAGGGAGAACGCATTTGTCCTTTGTGCACGTCGGTGTGGCAACCTTCACAATCGTGAGGAAGATCGACGTAGCGCGTTGCAGACAACGCTCCAGTTTCCGTCGTGGGCCGGTGGCATTCGACACACGCCGTGGATAGGTGCGCACCCCGCAACGGGTAGGTCGCACCCACGCCGTGAGATGGGAGCAGCCATCGGCCGGTCCAGCCGTCTTCCACGTGGCACGTTTCGCACTCCTGTTTGAACTGCCCGAGGTGCGGGTCCTTGTGGCAGGCCGCGCAGTGTGTCTCTGCGATCTTCATCGGCGCGGAAGCCAACTTTCCGCGTTCCGTGGGAATGTGGCATTTCGTGCACGCCACACGCGCGTGCGCACCGCGAAGCCCGTAGGCACTGTCGCGATTGTGATCGAAATAGAGATGCCGACCGGCCCAGCCGGCCGCCGTGTGGCAGCGTTCGCAATCCTCGCCCAATGTGGGCCGCAGAGAATCGGCGTGAGGATCGCGATGACAGTCGACACAACGCTCGCTCAATCCCGCAAGTTGCACCGCTCCTTCTTGCGTGTCAGGCAACGGACGGTGGCAGTCCGCGCACGGCGTTTCGGCGTGTTTTCCATCGAGCGGAAAAGCGACTATCCCGGTCGTGATCGAAATAGAGATGACGTCCAGCCCAGCCTTCCGCCGTATGGCAACGTTCGCAATCTTCGCGCAGTGTGGGACGGTGCGGATCGCGATGACAGTCGACACAACGCTCGCTCAACTCCGTGAGCTGAACCGCTCCTTCTTGTGCGTCAGGCGCTGGACGGTGGCAATCCGCGCACGGTGTTTCGGCATGTTTTCCATCGAGTGCAAACCTGCTGTCCCGGTCGTGATCGAAGACCAGCGAGTGCCCCTGCCAGCCTGTCTGGGTATGGCACCGAAGGCAATCCGAAGTGCGATCATCTTCATGGGGATTCGCGTGGCACGCGATACAACCGTCGAATTGAAGTCCGATATAACGAATCCGTTTTCCTGCGGGCGTTCCGCCATCGACGGCGTGACACGTTTCACAAGAGAGTTCCATGTGGCGTCCTTCGAGCGGATAACGCGCCAGATTGTGGTTGAAGTTCTTCGTATCGAGAGGACGAATGTCGGCGTCCACCCCGGCATGCTCTCCATGGCAAGAACGGCACTCCCCTTCGAACGTTCCATGAAATCCAACCTTCCGAGTCATCCTTTCCTGGATGGTGTCGTGACATTCGATACAGAAAGACGACGGCGGCGGACCCAGATAGCGATGGCAACTCGTGCAACCGTCGATCTCGGGAGCGTTGGCGTGGTCCGCGCAGAGATCGCCGGGGAGAATCGCCGTCGCACCGCGCGCCTCGATGAGAGCCAATGCCTGCGGATAGAGCCGCGAAGGACCGTAGCACCATGCGCCATACGCCACGCACGCGCCCAGAAAAATCGCGGTCGCGGCGGTGGCCAGCGGCGAAATGATGGGGGGGGGGGGTTCTCCCACGCGCCCGAATCGTCTCCCACCCAGAGCGGGTGGTGAGCGCGCGCGAGCTCTGTCTCCACGTATCCCGTAACCATGCTCCGGGATGATTTACGTGTCTCGGGATTGACAAGCGCGCTGAAAATGTGGACCCCCAAGAAGAAGAGCGCGGGGAAGAAAAGCAGCGTGTGAAGAATCCAAGCGCCGAGCGCGCCGGGAACGAAAATCATCGCCAAACCGGAGAGCGTAAACAGAGGAATGACGATGGCGGTCAGAAGAAGATGGAACTTCTGCCCCGGGTTGAGTCGTGACGAGGGAGGCAGCCGCAACCCCGGCCAAACGATTTGCAATGGCACTCGAAAGACCCAAACGATGTCTCGCGTCTTCCACGAAATGGATTCGCGAAGCGACCCCAGTAACTCGCGAAGATCCCCGGAATAGATCCCGACGATAGCGATCTGTAACCAAATACCGATCAGGGCAAACCCAGCGACGCGGTGGACGAGCCCGGCCGTGCCCAGACTAGGAAGGTCGATCCCCAAGGCTCGGCAGGTGAGCAGCATTCCGCCCGTTCCGGACAGCACGATGTAAGGGATCGCTTGGCACCAGTGATGCACGATCTCAATGCGTGTGAAACGACGGAGTTTCTTCTCGCTCATCATAGTTTCTGAACCGAATCGAAAAGGAGGCTATCCGTCTCGGAGTCCGGTACATGACGAAACAGTTGGACGCGAAGTTGTGTGTGACCGGCGGGTATGGCGAGCCGCCACGTACTCGAAGAGCCAGGCGGCAACGCACTTCCAAGTTTCGCGGCCAGCTCCCATTCCTGTTGCGGTTCGAGATGTTCGGTATCGATGCCTGTACTCGCACGAATCGTAATCGTCCTTACTCCGAAATCTCCGGTCGGGGCAGCGTGCGGCAAGTTGTTTCGTAGAGAGAACGAAACGAACGCCTCTTCCGGGTGCGATACCTCCAACGTGAACGGGTCGGCGTCGAGGCCGTCGACCGCCACGGCAAAAAGGTGTCGGCGTTGGGGTATCTCTTCCTCGAATGCGACGATCACACTCGATACGGTGTCGGTCGGCTGAGTGAGTTTGCGGTGGACGGTCGGCATGTGGCATTGCTGACAGGTCTTCTTCTCCTGCACGGCAGCCCCTTCCCATTCAGCGTACGTGCCCTGATGACAACGGCCACAGAATCGGCTGTCCCGGTAGCGGTCGTTCGCCGTACCCACGGGATGCGGTGTCACCAATCCCGTTGTTGCGACCGGACCGGAGAGACTGCCCTCTTCGAGATGGCAGGAGACACAGGTGATGCCTTCCTCCCGCCAGACCGAACGCGCGAGAGGTTCCCCCTGCGTATACTGTGCGGTGGGAGCGTGGCAACCGAGACATTTCTCGAATCGGTAGTTGTCGGTCGCACCACGAAATCGATCGCTGGTAAACGCACGCGCGTGGGGCGACGCCGCCCACTCACGGTAGACCTCTTTATGACACTCTCCGCACGTTTCGGCGCGTGGGAACTCGCTTTCCGTCGCACGAGTCAACTCGTCGAAGGAAACGCATCCCACGCTGACAATGAAAGTGCAGACGCAGACGGCGATGCACAACCCAAGAGAACGGGGCTGGCGACGGCGATCGCGGTCATAGGCCGTTGAGGATTCGTTCCAAAGCGGCAAGGGCTTCCTCCAGTTCGGATCGTTCGACGATGAGCGGCGGCATGAAGGTCAAGACGTTACGGCCCGGGCCGGTCTTTCCGAGCAAGAAACCCGCGTCTTTCATTCGTTCGAGAATCTCATCGGTCAGCTCGGGCGCTTCCCTTCCGCCGTTTCCTCGTATTTCCATACCGGCCATCAAACCGAGTCCCCGAACCTCCTCAATCCAATCGAAATGGTCCCGCAAAGAGGAAAGTCCCTCTTTCAGCATCGTTCCGAGTTCGGCGGCTCGCTCGGCCAAGCGGTCGCGCCGTAGAATAGAAAGGAAGGTCAAACCCGCCTGGGCCGTGACCGGGTTTCCGCCGAACGTGGACGCCCCGGGACGCTTGTAACACGCGGCGATTTCGTCGGTCGTCGAGAAGTAGCCGATCGGGCACCCACCTCCCAGCGCCTTCCCGCCGGTCACGATGTCGGGTTGCACATGCCAATGGTCCATGGCGTACGCCGCGCCGGTGCGCCCCAAGCCGGTCTGGACTTCGTCGGCGACAAGCAGGATGCCGTGCTCGTCTAAGAGGTCGCGCAACCGGGGGAAGTATTCGGGCGGGGGAACGATAATGCCGCCGTTTCCCTGAATCGGTTCGACAAACATCGCCGCCGGTGAGCCGCCGGTCGAAGTTCGGATGGCGTTCTCGACGCCCTGCACGTATTCGTAGCGACACTCCCCGTACACACGTCCGTATGGGCACTGCGCACAGTGAGGGGGCGGCACGAGAGTGATCCCGCCAACGGGATTCGGATCCGTTCGCCAGAACCCCAGACCGGTGAGACTCATCCCGAGTTTCGTCCGGCCATGAAGCCCGTTCTGAAACGCGAGAAACTCATTGCGGCCCGTGTGCAGCGTCGCGAGAAGCGCGGCGCCTTCGTTGGCTTCCGAACCGCTGGCGCAAAAGAAACTTCGCTGTACCGCGCCGGGGAGGAACTCGGCGAGCGCCTCGGCAAGGTTCACAATGGGTTCGGTGAGATAGATGGTCGTTGTGTGTTGCAGAGTACGGACCTGCCGACAAATCGCCTCGGTCATCTCCGGGTGGCAGTGCCCGAGAGCGTTGACTGAAACCCCGGAGTATAAGTCCATGTAGGAACGTCCTTCGGAA
This sequence comes from uncultured bacterium, assembly GCA_964436365.1. GTDB lineage: Bacteria > Hinthialibacterota > Hinthialibacteria > Hinthialibacterales > CAYTDF01. Next base: position 5,179 of record CAYTDF010000059.1, read on the forward strand.
TCAACCAGACGCGTCCCCTCGCCGCGGACAAGCTGCGGTGGCCGCATGTAAAAATGATAGACGCACGGGATCAGAAAACGCTTCTTCTTATCGACAACGGCCGCGGGGCCGATCGGTTCAGACTGAGACACATTCGTCCTCCTTGCCGATTGTCCGGACACGGTCGAACCCGAACGGACCGTCGCTCAATCCCCGTCCGGTGGCGTCGCGGATTTCCCGAAGCGCCGCCTGAACATCGTACGGGTTCCCCGCGCGTAAGGTTTCGATGGCCCGCCTATACGCGCCGACAACCGTCGCAACGGCTTTCGGCCGGTCGAACTGCGCTTCGATCCGCAGCCCCGCGATTCCGGCCGACACCATCCGCGACAGGTTCGGCGCGACGCAGATATCGTCGGCCATATAAAGATGATTGCGGCAACGGCGGTCGGCTTCCAAACGGTATTCTCTTCCCCCCGCATCCCGCATCGAGAAATCGCTCAAGCGGCAGTTCATCGGGCAAACTCCCTCGGGAGAATCGCCGGTGGCGGCCGCGATGAAGCAGTGTTCGAGGACCATAACGTCCAGCGGGCCGTGTCCGATAACCTCAATTGGCATTCGGCTCTCGTCCGTGAATCGACAGAGTCTCTCGTAGTCGAATTCGATCGAGGCGGTGATCCGCGTGGCCCCCAGCGTCGAGAGTTCGTCTGCCGCAACACTGTTGGTGACATTCAACGGGAAGTCAGCCACGATTTCCCGGCTGCGCGCCCCCCTGAGCATGCTGCGTACCGCGTGAAGAGCGCCCAGATTCGAGACGCCTACGCCGAGTCCGTCGACGGTCAAGAGTTTCCTTAGCCACCATCGCCACTCGTTCATTTCACGTTCGTCGGTTACCCGAGCGCCGAGAACGGCCACACGGACACCTCGCCCGGCCATCTCGGGAACGAACTTCGCCAACCAGGCAAAATCGACGTCTTTCTTGTGCCGAATGTAGGTTTCGCCACCGATATAGATGGCATTCGCCCCGGCCTCCACCGCCGCCTCCGCCGCTGGCGCAGTACCGACATGCGCGATCAATTCAAGGTCGCAACCGGCGGCGGGTTCGGCGTCCTCGCCGACCGTCAGGATCGCCTCGGGTGTTTCGGTACTGAAGAAGCGTGGCTCCCGTTTGCCCAGAGGTTCGATCGAGATCGCCCCCGGATTGCCAAATGCGTGTAGTGTCGAAAAATCGCGAACGCGCGTCCGCCAGAGTTCGAACAGTTTCTTCGCACGGGTTGCGTAGTGAATCGGATCGTCGAAGTACGCGTCGACGGCTTCGCGATAGACCCCGATCAACGGTTTCAAGAACTCCGCCGTGCGCATGCGCCCCTCGATCTTCAGTGAGACGATGCCGTTCTGTACCAACGCCGGAATGTGCTGAAGCATGCACATATCTTTCCGCGCCATCAGATACCCTTGCTTGAAATCGCCGCTGAAATCCACGTTCGGGTTCTCGGGAATCAACTCCCACTCCCACCGGCACGGTTTCATACAGCGTCCACAGTTTGCGCTCTCCCCGAAGGCGACTCCGCTCAAATAACACAAGGAACTGTGTGCGATACACATATCGCCGTGAACGAAGTACTCCATTTCCAAACCCGAAGCCTCCGCGATCCGCCGGACTTCGTGGAGCGGAATGTCGCGTGACGGAATGATTCGTTTGAAGCCCATCAGTTTCAGCGTCTTCGCACTTTCGGCGCTATGGACATTCATCATAGTGCTGGCGAACAGCGGAATATGGACGCAGATCTCGCGGGCCATTGAAGCCACGCCGAGATCCTGCACAATGATCGCGTCCGGGCCTAATCCTCCAAGATGATTCAGCGTTTCCCGTAAAGCCGGGAGTTCCTCTTCATTCAGCAGACTGTTCAGGACGAAATAGAGCCTGCAGTCCTTCTCGTGCGCCAGGGCAATGGCCTCCGAAACCTCTCCCTCATCAAGGTTGTAACTCGACCGGTGCGACCGCATGTTGAACTGCTTGCCGCCGAGATAGACGGCGTCCGCGCCAGCCTCAATCACAGCGGCAACGGTTTCGACGGTTCCCGCCGGAGCCAAAACCTCCGGTTTCTCATCGAATAGCATGCTGGTGTTCCTCCAAAGATGGGTTCGTGGCGGCGTGAATAAAATTCTCCACGCACAGGGCGAGGCGCTCTTCCTCACCTCGAAAGAAATGATCGGAGTTCGTAAGAACCTCCGCCGTCACAGCCCCCTCCGACTGGGCGACGATCCGATCCAAACTCTCCGCGGAAAAGACGAAATCACTTTCGCCGCAGAGAAGTCGACAGGGTGTCTCGGATTCCGTTAAAAAGTCGAAATCGACACGCGTGAGAGGCGGCGATACACCCACACAACAACGTACGGCATCGTTGCGGCCTCCATAGAGAAGCCCCACCGCGGCTCCGAATGAATAGCCAATAACGACTGGCGGCAGACCCGGGGCCGCATGAGACAGCATGTCACCTGCCGCGCGAACATCGGCCAAGGCGTCGCTGGTGTCTCGGTCTCGTTCGACCCCGGTCCAGTAGTCGAAGACAGAGAGCCCCGGCGGCAGGTCGATGTCACTCTCCCCGACGCCCCGGTAGTCGAATCGCAACGTGACCGAATCTTCGGCGAAATAGCGGGCCAACGATTGGATCACATTGTTCTCCATATTGCCCGCGAAGTGTGGGTGCGGCGAACAAAGCAGGATGGCGCGTCGTGGCCTCCCCGCGAGGGGATAGGTCAAGATCCCCGATAGCGAAAGGTCGCCGTTTCGGATTTGGACGCGCTCTTCGATCGCTCGGTTCTCTTCCATCAGTACAATCCTAGCGCGGGTTTTGTCCGGTGACTGACGATCGGTTGCGGATCCCTGAGCCCGTCGAGCACAAAGCCGTCCGGAACCGCGTCCTCTCGCGGCTCGATACGAATCGCCGAATCGCGTTCGATCGCGTTGACGATCAGTTCCGTTTCGTCGAGGCGATGCGCCACGACCTGCCCCCGCTGGCCATAGCCAGCCGGGCAAAGAAGCCGTTCGGCGTCATCGGTCTCGCTCAGTTCGACGGTCTGCAGAAGCAGCCTGGTGCCGTGCGGATAGTAGTCGATGCCCGTTTCGCGGTCGTAACTCAACTCGGGGGAGAGTCCGAAGAGTGTATTCCCATAGCCGGACAACAGAACCGCCTCGGGGAAGGCCTGTGCGATCCGTTCGCGCTCATCTTCACTCAGCGGCATTCCGCCGAAATGTATTCCGGTTATTCGGCGGCGCTTTTCATCGGAAATGCACTGACCAAGGCGATTGAGTACCGGGGGCGTACTGAAGAGGACCCCGACAGTTTGCGAATCGAGAACTTGAAGCGCTTGGCTCTCCAGATGATCGAGATAGCGCTCGCGGGCGAATGAACCGTCAGGTAGTTTCTTGGCCCACCGCGGGTCGAAATCGATGGCAAACGGATCGGGCGAATCCATCGCCTTCGCGCACGCGCGCGCCGCCTTACCGATGATGTGCGGTCCGGTGGGTCCGACGTAAAGCCAGTTTTCACCACGCGGAAAACCCGCCCGCCGCGCAGCGGCCACGAAAGGTCGCACGAAAGCGGCCTGAAATTCGTCGTTTCGATGCACAGCGAATTTCGGCCGTCCGAGCGTCCCTCCAGTCTCGGCCACAATAAGTTCAGACCGCCGTTCCCAAATCGATTGCGGCATAAACTCTTCGATAGGACGAGTGGCGAGCGCGGTTTCATCCATAGGACCGAGTCGATGGAGGTCGTCGACGGACTGGATAGCCTTGCGCGCGTCGATTCCGAGTTGGCGCGCCTTCTCCAGCCAATACGGGCTTCCGAAGCGCGGATCGAAATGGAGATCGATGATCCGCGCGAGACGTTCCGCAACCGTTCCGTGTTCGGTCGGCATGGCGATACTCATTCCGCCTCCCAGAGTCTGAAGAGGTGGGCGCACGCCGGAAGAACAAAAACATCGCAGGCGAACGCCGTCAGCATGGTAAAACCGGTCAGCAATCCGAAGTCGCGAATCGGCCGGAACTCGGCCAGTCCGAGAACGCTGAATCCCCCAGCGATGACAATCGACGTGAATGCAATCGGACGGCCGATTTTGTTGAGCGTCAAGGATGTGGCATCGGCCGCGAGAGCCCCGGCCGTCTTCTCCTCGCGGTAGCGTGCGAGAAAATGAATCGTGTCGTCGGCCGCGATGCCGATGGCGATGCTCGCGATCATCACCGTGGCCGCATCGAGCGGAACACCGGCGAACGTCATCACCGCGAGTGTCCCAAACACCGGGAGCAGGTTCGGCAGTACGGCAGCGGCGGCGGCGCGGAGAGACCGAAAAAGAATGCCAATTGTGAGCAGGATTACAACGGCGGCGATCCCGAAACTGCGCAGTTGGGTCTGGACCAGCGAGCGCTGCACGTCGTTAAGAAGTGTAACGATTCCGGTGACATGCCATCTCGTGGAGGGCGGCATCAACGCGTCGGCTCGCTCGCGGACAAAACTCAGCAGCGTGTAGAACTCGGAAGAGGCCATGGCCGTAACCAACGCGGAAAGCCGAAGCCCAATCTCACCGTCTCGTGCGTAACGATAATGCGCTGAGAACTCGTCTGTGAACTCTGCCGCCTTCGCCAGGTTCGGCGGAAGATCCTCATGGAACGGGAAGGCGGCGTAGTGGTCGACGCGCGCCACTTCGGGCCTTTCCGCGACCGCCTCGCCCAGTGATTCGAGCGCGGCGAGTGCGGAATCTTCGTGCTGTGGGTCCGTCTGAATCTCCACCTCTAGGGTGTACAACCCCGTCAGTTCCGAGGCGATGAAGCGATAGTCCTGAGCGATGGGCGACTCGGGGGGGGAAGAACTTGAGGACATTGGATTCGACCGCAATGCCCAACGTGCTCGCGGCGCACCCCAGAACGATGAGAACGGAGAGAACGGGCACCGCTCGTTTCCGCAACGCAACAGCCTCCCCAAAACGACTCAGCCAGATAAAGGGAGTGGCTGAGGATCGGCTCGCGGCTCCACAGTAACACCACGATAGAACGCCCGGGGTGACGAGAAGATTGCTCACCAAAGAGATCAGCATACCAATCGCCGCGAACTGTCCAAGATCGGCAACGGGTTGCATATCGGAGACCATTAGCGAACCGAAGCCGACGGCGGTGGTTAGACTCGTTAGAAAAACCGGGCGGATGAGCTCACGTAACGTGGCGCGAACCGCATCGGCGCGAGTGGCTGTAGCGGCGGCGTGCGCCGCGAAGCGCGACGCGATGTGGATTCCATTCGACAGGGCCAGCACAAAGAGCAACGAAGGCAGAACCATGGTGACCATGTTCAGCGAACGCCCGAACCAGGTCAGGATGCCGACAGACCAAACGACCGTGACGCCCACCGCACACATGGGCGCCAAGACGCCACCGGCACTCCGCAGAGCCAAGACGAGAATCAGCACGGAAGCGCAGACGGCGATTGGCAGGAAGGTGGACGAAGCGCGGGTGGAGGCGCGGTCGAGTTCGACGTTCATCAACGGGGTGCCCGCGAAATGCGGTTCGAAACCGGCCTGGCGCAACTCCGCGGCGGCGGCCTCAATGGCCTCCACAGTGCGGCGTCTCGCCTCCGGCCCTTCTCGTTCCGTGAGCCAGATGAGGATCCCCGCAGTTTTGTCATCCGCCCCCAACAATAACCCCCGCACAAAGGAGTCCTCGAGTTCCGCCCCCATCCATTCGGACGGCACGTCGCGGAAGGCGTCGTAATAGTCGGCCAAACTCACCACGTTGGCCACACCTTCAATGGCTTTCAGTCTCTCCGAAACGCGGCGTTGCGTGTCAAGAAAATCGGTCGAAAAAGGTTCGGGGGATTCGACACCGATCGTGATGAACTCGTCCGACCCGTACCGTTGGAGGAAATCGCGATACGCCACATACTCGGGGCTGTCGCGGTCCAGCCAGACCTCAATCGAATTATCGATGGTCACGTAGGGTAAATAGCACGCCGGAATCACCGCGCTAACAAGCACCAACAGCGAGAGAGCCCGGCAGTGGCGCGCTATGAATTCCGCGATGCTGTCCATGTTAGGCTTTCTGCACGTCGAATGGATATCGCTGGAAGAATTCCGCTAAGACAGCGGCCAACATCAGGCCAGTCTCCATCTCCCCTTCGATCTCGATACGCCGGTTGAAGAACGCGCGTTGAGGTGCAAGCGAGCCCGAGACGATCTCACCGAACGTATCGGTATCGAGCAGAAACGTGCAAGAGGCGGGCGACCCGTTGCGCGAGATCGCCACGAGCTGCCCCCGTTCGATGACGAGAGTCCAGTGTGCCGCCAGTTCTTTGAGATCGATACGGAATGTTGCGCTAAGCCCCGTCAAGTCGGGCAAAAGCGGTATTCGCATTCTCGAAGACAAAAAATCGCCGAAATACTTCTCGATCCCCGTGGGTGCGGCCGCGAAAGCTTGGGGACGTTTCACCGCCCGGCCCCAGTTGACAGAGCGCGCGTACGTCAGCAGCCGCTGCAAAAACGCGAGGTCGATTGGCGGAGGTGCGATCGGTGTGCCCGAGAGAGCCCGGTCGATCTTCGCACGGTCGAATCGCGGTTCCGCAGCCATGTACGGCGCATAGGTCGAGACAGTCTTCCGATAGATCCGCTCGGCTCGTGTGGGAGGAATCCGGTCGAATTCGGAATCGTCCACAAACCGGATACGACACACCCCGAACAATTCGGCAAACATGCCGCGTAAGTCGTCGAGCGTCGGCGGTGCGGGATGAGTGATATGGTAAGTTCCGGGAACGGCGCGTTCGATCAAATGCCAAGCCGCTCGCGAGAAATAGTCGACGGGGACAAAGTTCTTGGTTACGTCGCCCCGAACGCTGACCCGCAGTTCGTTCGATTTGTTCGCGGTCGCGATCAGTTCGAAGGCGTGCATGAAATCGTACAACGTGTTGAAGCGAATCGTCCGCCCCTGTCGGGAATCGCCGACCACGATGCTGGGCCGGAGCACGATCGCCGGCAAGCCGGTCTCCACACTCCAGCGGTGGACATGGCGCTCGGCCTCGCACTTTGTGCGTTCGTACACGTTGTGAAAACGCTGCCCGGTATCGAGTTCGTCCTCTCGCACCACGCCTTCCCGGCAACCGGCGACATAGGCGGTGCTGATGTAAACCAAAGGAACTCGGAGTTGTCCGGCCAGATCGAGAACGTTCCTCGTCCCCTCGACATTGGTCGCATAGCTTTCGTCGAGGTCTTCGTCGTCAAATGAGGTGCAGGCCGCACAGTGAATCATGTATTTCAAGTCGGCTAAAGAATCGAGTTGCGAGCTCAATCCGCATTGTTTTCGATGCAGATCGCCTTGCAGCACGTGTAGACCTTCGCGGGGCATTTCCGGGTCGACGATGTCAAGAATACGGTCAAGCCGAGGCCGCGCATTGTGTAACGTGGGTTCCCTCGATAGCGCAACAACCTCCAGGCCCCGCTGAAGCGCCTCGTAGGTCAGCCAACTCCCGAGTGCACCGGTCGCGCCCGTAATCAGGATCGTTTCTCGCGTCATGTCGCACACTGCCTTACAGATAAACTACACCGAAATCGACCCAATCCGCAGCCGGTTATCGCTCTCCTTCACGATTCGAGCGGTGGCAAGGAGGCCACCGTTCACAGGAACAATGGTATCAGCAAGAGATGCGCCTCCAATCCCAAACATCGCTTGAAGGTTACAAAAAGGTAACGTACAGGTGCAACTCGAGTAAAGAAACCTTGGCGTCGGTGCAGGAGTAGATCCGGCACCCCCTCCACCCTTGCCTCATCGCCATGTTTCCGTGTGCTATGGTGGGACGAGCGCAAGGGCAATGCCTCGACCGAGGATGACGGAGACCGACACCGCCCCTGCAGAGCGCCCCAGATGGAGAAACGAAGGATGAGGATCCTGGTGGCGGAAGACGATGTCAAACTCGCCCAATTCGTTCGCAATGCGTTGGTCGAAGAGGGACATCCCGTCGATACGGATCATGACGGTGACGAAGCGTCGCTCCTCGCTGGTACGAACGCCTACGATCTACTTATTCTTGACATCATGCTCCCGAAGCGCACTGGGCTTGATGTGCTTCGACAGCTGCGTAATTCGGGGACAACCACGCCCGTGCTGCTCTTGACCGCTCGGGATAGCGTGGCCGACAAAGTGGCGGGATTGGATCTCGGCGCGGACGATTACGTCACGAAACCGTTCATGCTCTCCGAACTGCTGGCGCGGGTGCGCGCATTGGGACGGCGCAAGAACTCGCTCGAACAGCAAACTCTGACATGCGAGAAGCTCGTCCTGGATCCAAAGACCCACAACGTAGCCTACGACGACAAAGAGATTTCTCTCACCAAGAAGGAATTCGTGCTCCTCCAGCATCTTCTGACCCAGAAAGATGCCGTTGTCACGCATACAGAGATCATGGATAAGGTCTGGGACGTGAATCTCGATATCTTCTCCGATGTGCTCAAAGTCGTCATCAGCCGCCTCCGTAGGAAACTCGAGGCGGCAGGCGCGCCACAACTCGTCCGTACGATTCGCGGCGTGGGGTATATGATGAAGGAACCGGACGATGCCTCTTCGACTGAGAACTAGACTCCTCCTGCTCAACCTGTGCGTGATTGGCGCTACATCGGGGCTCCTGGTCTGCCTCACATACCAGATCGTCGCGCACCAGATGCGGCAAGAGATGTGGGGATTTCTATCCGATGAGTTCCAGGAGTACGGACTGAAATACGCCGAACTTCTTGACGATGTCGACACGGTACGGGAAGACATGAGTCGACACTTCACAAGGGCGCGCATGCGGTATCCCATCATCTGCCGCATCCACGACGAACGAGGAACCGTCATCGCTCACGCCGAGAACGTTCCTGGGAGCCCCGACGCCAACCCACGCTTCCTTCGCCGGGCGATGGAGGGCGAGCGTATCCGCTACACAGCAACGGCGGGCGATGGCATCACTCAGTACTGGTTTTCGATTGGCAGGATCGAGCTCCCCACCGGAGAGACGTTCGCCTTCGAACTGGGCATGAATGTAACCCACATGCACACGCGAATTCGGCGAATCCGAAATTACATGCTTGTGTCGGTTCCCATCATTCTTCTTGTCTCTCTGATTGCGGCATGGTGGGTCACGCATCGCTCTCTTGTGTACGGCGGGGTAAAAGTGCAGCGGGTGGCGGCCCAAAAGTGCGGCACTTG
>CAYTDF010000060.1:0-8945 GCA_964436365.1 uncultured bacterium
GATACCCGGCCTCGGCCAGGAGGGTTCTTGCGCGCTCGGGATCGTAGGTGTACTTCACGCCCGTTGATTCCCAACCCGGAATCGACGGCGGCACAACCCCCTCGGCGCGAACCGCCCGTCCCTTCAAGACAGTGCGGATAATCTGTTCCCGGTCAATCGCACAGTTGAACGCTTGGCGGAGTTTGACATTTCCCTTGAACGGCTCCCGGTCCAGTGCGAATCCGAAATAGTAGACGGTGAGCATAGCGGCGCTACTGACCTTGAACCGCCCGGCATAGGCAGGCTGCAGTTCGGCGTCGAGATTGACGATGTCCTCGAACAGCGTATCGGCCACGGGATTGTGGGTGTCGAGATTGCCGAGTTCGAATTCCTGAAACTCCGCCGTCTGGACCTTGATGAAGGTGTTCACGAGCCGATCGAGATACGGGAGCGCGTTGCCGTGCTCGTCGCGCATCCAGTAGTTGGGATTCCGCTTGACGGCCAGTTCGAGGTCTTTGGTCCAGCGCTCGAACACGAAGGGTCCTGTTCCCACAGGGTGTTGGAAGAAATCCAAACCGTAATGCTCGACCGCTTCTCGAGGCACGATATAGCCATAAGACATGGCCAGCCGCTGCAGAAACGGTGGGAATGACCGAGCAAGCGTGATGCGGACCGTATCGTCATCCACAACCTCGAGGCCGGAAACACGGTCGGCCGTCCCGTCACGATACGGCTCTACACCTTCGATCAAATCGCGAAAAACCCAAGTCCCAGTCGACTCCGACTTTGGGTCGACCACGCGCTGCAAACTGTAGACGACGTCGGAGGCGACACATTCACGCCCCTTTCCATCGGGGAAACACTCGTTGTCGTGAAACAAAACACCTTTGCGTAGATTGAAGGTGTAGATACGGCCATCTTCGGATATCCGCCAGGATTCGGCGATGGCGGGAATCACCTGCAGGTCGCCGCTCAGTTGAACCAGCCCGTCATAGAGCTGCTGCGAGGCGTCGTGCGAAGCCGTATCGCCAACGCGGATAGGATCGAGACTGCGTACGTCTTCTACCGAATTCCAGCGGAACGTTCCTCCATAATACTTCCCGCCCTGCGCGGGCCGCACATCGAACTCGTCTGCCCGGTAGCCGCCGTTCCCGCCTCCACAAGAAGCGATCAGTCCCACCAGCGCCAAGAGAGCGATCCATCCACATTCGCCGTGATGCACTCCATTGTGAATTCGTGTCCCCATTTTTCGAACGATCCCAGTCATGCCGTAGACTCCCTTCGACGGTGCGCTCCAACCCGCCCGCACACTCGCGGACGCTTCGTCTGGTCTTGAGGATGCGCCCATGCGGTCGATCCGGCAAGCGAGGCTCCACGCATCGGTTCCAGGGCGCTCGTGCACTCCGCAGGCAAAAAGTGTATAAATCGTGACCACCGGCCATACGATGAGAGCAGAGCGCGAGGGACGAAACGCCCCAACGCCCCGCGCCGCGTGCGGAGTAACCCGTGACGATGAGCATCCCCACAGCCTCTCCGATTTTCGAACCGACCGAGCCTCTCCAACCGGCAGGCCAAGAGTTTGAGCTTTGGGCCAATCACATGCATTGGCTGGTGCGGATTCGTTGGTGGGCGATTCCGGGACTGTTCGCGGCCGCCTTCTTCGCCCGCCTGACGTTCAAACTGGATGTTCCCCTCACGCCGCTGATCGCCGTGGCGGCGGGAGCGATCTGCCTGAATGCCTACACTCTGCATGTACTACGAGACGATCAGCATCATCCTCATTTGGCGCTGGGGCAGATTCTCTGCGACCTTCTGGCCTTGACGATCACGCTCTTCGTTTCCGGCGGTATCCGGAACCCGTTCTTTAACTTCTATTTCTTTGAGATCGTTCTCGCCGGAATTCTCTTACCTCGCAAAATAGGCTACGCGGTTATCGGCCTGATTACGGTTCTCTTCCTCTCCCTGTTCTTGGCGCCGGAGCTGGCGCGGCTGGAACAACCGCAAGGCATCTTTGCCCGGGAGTACTTTCTGCACGCCGCGGGAGCGCCGTTCTGTTTCATCTTGACCGCGCTCCTCACCGCCTACCTGATGAATGTGATGATGCGCGACCTGCGCCAGCGGCAACGCCAGGTCCGTGAAGAGCGCGACCGGCGAAGACAGGCGGAAAAACTCGCGTCACTGGGACAGTTGGCGGGCGGTGTGGCTCATGAAATCAACACGCCGCTGGGCACCATCAGCATAGCCACGGAAGATACGCTTTCACTCTGCGAGCGGGGAACGGTGGATGCCGACGATCTTCATGAAACGCTCAAGGTGATTCGGGATCAAACCCGGCGCTGCTCGGACATCACCCGGAGTTTGCTGAACTTCTCGCGACAGACGGATGTGTGCTACGAACGGATTGGGCTGGCCGATCTCATCCAAGAGACGTTGGCGATACTCCGGCACCGTGCGGAGGAGACGCCGATCAAAGTCCATACGAACGATCCTGAGGTGAACGCGATGGCGGACGCGGGAGCGGTACGGCAGATTCTGCTGAACCTTCTGAACAACGCGCTGGATGCGGTAGCAGAGCAACCCGAACGCCAAATCGAAATCACCTACGAAACCGGCGTTTCGGACGCGACCATCGACGTGACCGACAACGGGCCGGGTATCGCCGAAGCCAATCGCGGCCAGATCTTCGAACCCTTTTTCACAACGAAAGACGTTGGGCGTGGGACCGGTTTGGGATTGGCGATCTCGTACGGACTGGCTGTGGACATGGGCGGAGGATTGGATCTGTTGGAGAGCCGTCCCGGCCGCTGCCGTTTCCGTTTGCGACTCCCCCTGGAGCCTGCGACATGAGTGAGCGGAAAATACTGGTCGTCGACGACGATGACGCCTTCCGGGGGACGCTGTGCCGTGCTCTCCAGCACCGTGGTTACACGGTCTATTCGATCTCGAACGGAGCGGACGCCCTCAAAACGGCGGCGGACGAGAGTATCGACGCGGCGCTCATCGATCTCAAGATGCCGGGCATGGACGGCCTCGAACTGGTTCGCCGTCTGCAAGAGGAGCATCCCGATATTCCCACGCTGGTCTTGACCGGCCACGGTTCGATCGAGACCGCAATCGAAGCCACCCGCTTGGGCGCGTATCACTATCTCAAAAAACCTTGTCCCTTGGCCGATCTGGAGATTCACGTCCGGAACGCGCTGGCCAGCCGCCAAGAGCGGGTCGAGAATGTCCGTCTGCGCGGCGCGGTCCAACACCATCAACAGCACGAGACGATCCTCGGAAAGAGCGCGGCAATCACATCGTTACTACGCACGATCGACAAACTGAAGGATGCGGACGCGCCGGTTCTGGTCGAGGGCGACAGCGGGTCGGGCAAAGAACTTGTGGCGCGCGCCCTGCACGAAGACGGGCGGCGGCGTAACGAACCTTTCGTGGCCATCAACTGCGCGACACTGAAACCGGAACTTCTCGAAAACGAACTCTTCGGACATCGGGCAGGCGCGTTTACCGGTGCCCAAAAACGCAAACCGGGGCTGCTGGAGATCGCCGACAACGGCACCCTCTTTATCGACGAGATCGCGGATATGGATATGGGCGTTCAAGCCAGCCTGTTGCGTGTCATCGAGACGGGGACCTTCCGCCCGCTCGGATCGACGCGTGAAGTTACGGTCCAGGTTCGGGTCGTGGTGGCGACAAACCGATCCCTCAGCCAAGAGGTGGAGAGTGGCCGTTTCCGGGAAGACCTATTCTATCGCCTGTCGGTCGTCATCGTGAACGTTCCGGCGTTACGAGACCATCTAGAGGATATCGAAATTCTCGCGAGAGCTTTCCTTGGGCGTCAAAGACGCGCCGACCGCGCAGTGTATACGATTTCCACGGAAGGACTTAAAGCGTTGCGCGCATACACCTGGCCGGGCAACGTGCGGGAGCTCCATAACGTATTGGAAAGAGCCGCGCTTCTCGCAGAAGACAGTGTGCTCAAAGCGAAAGATTTTCATTTTGGGAGTCCGCGCCCGGCTCGTTCGAGAGACGGCGACGAGGATCGCTGGAGTCTTCAAGAGGCCGAAGAACGACATATCCAACGTGTCCTGGACAGCCTCAGTGGCAATGTAAGCCACGCCGCCGAGCGACTCGGCATCGACCGCCGCACGCTGCAACGCAAAATGGAACGTTTCGGGCTTCGCGAAGACGACTAACGTATCTCCCAAAAAACTGTTTCCGATCGGAATAGAAACATGAGCATTCACAGAAATTCCAGCCTTATTGCACAGCTGGCCGTGTTGATGCATGGCTTCGTATTCGCGGGCGCGGTCGCGGCACATGAATGCACGCTGCCGAGTTATCTGGCTCGCCTGGCGGTCGGCCCCTCGCCACTGGTGCAGGCGGACAATACAAGGACGTGCTCTCTCACGATCCAACTCGTCGACTCCGAAACGGGTGAGAATCTGCCCGGTCTCGTTCGAGTTGCCACGGCTGGCAACGATGTCCTAGCCGTGCCTCAGCTGTTTAACCGGGGTGTGGGCTTGAAGAACGATCATAAGGCCTGCGAGTGGCACGTTCTTCTCGACGCAACGCGTATCGAGGTCCCGCAGGCACCGTTGCATATCGAAGCGTTTTCAGGACTGGAGACGGAAACAACACGCGTCGATCTCAATCTGTCGGGAAAGAGCAACGCAGAGTTGAGCCTTCCTCTGACGCGATTCTACCGTGCATCGGACAGGAACCTCGTAAGTGGAAATACGCATCTGCACCTCAATCGGCTCACTGCGGAAGAGTGTGACCGGTACTTGCAGTGTATCCCCCAGGCCGACGATCTCGACGTTACATTCGTCTCCTATCTGACACGCCACGAAGCGGACAAGACCTATATTTCGAACCGCTATACGTCTTCGTCTTTGCGAGCGCTATCGAGTCCGAGGAGTCTGCTGGCCTGGGGTGAAGAACATCGTCACAACTTCAGTTCGCACGCGGAGGGATACGGTCATGTGATGCTGCTCGGCATCCCCGAACTGATTCACCCGGTCAGCATCGGCCCGGGGATCATGGACAAAAGCCAGACGGACGGGATTCCCTTGCAGCGAGCGATCCGGCAAACCCGCAAAGTGGGAGGCACCTCGATCTGGTGCCACAATCAGTTCGGTATGGAAGATATGCCGAACTGGGTAGCGGGTCTTCTGGATGCCCAGAACATTTTCGATGGCGGGAGCCGGGGCGATTACGCCGATACGTTCTATCGCTACCTCAACCTGGGCTTGTACGTGCCTTTTTCAGCGGGCACCGACTGGTTTATGTATGACTTTTCACGTGTCTATGTGGAGGTTTCCGAATCGCTGACGGAGGAGCGGTGGTTGGAGGCGCTGTCGCAGGGGCGCTCGATCATCAGCAACGAGACGTTCTTGGAACTGGAAGTCGATGGAAATCGCCCAGGGGATACAATCCAACTCGACGCCCCCCGCGAGCTGAAAGTCGTTGGCCGGGGGATCGGTCGCAACAACTTCTCCGGGCTCGAGTTGGTGCACACCGGCCGTGTGATTCATTCGGGCCCAAGCCGGGCCGAAGAGGGGCATTACCGCGCGGAGATCGAATATACGGTACGTATGGAGAAGCCGGGGTGGCTGGCGTTGCGGATCCCGGGAAGCGGGACGAACGAGTTCGGGCGGGCGCTCTTCGCACATACGAGCCCCGTCATCGTCGAGCTGAACGGCAAGCGTATCTACAGGCCCGAAGTGCGCGACGAGTTTTTGGCTCAGTTGGAACAGAATATCGAGAGCATCCGCACGAACGGAATGTTTGCCTCAGAAGAAGAGTTAGAGAGGGTTTTGCGCGTTTATCGAGACGCCCGAGAGACGCTGAAGGCGATGCCCGGAACGGCACAATAAGTCCTCCGGTTCGATGCGCCAACTTTAGAGCGGCCGCCAGATCGCGCGCAGTTCGGCCCACGCGGTGCCGCGCTCTGTCGGATCGGAACAACTCAGACACCATCGGCAGAGAATTCGCGCACTGAGATAGAGGCGTAGCACCGAGCAGACTGCCGGTCGGAGAAACCGAGCGGCGTAACGCATCTGCCCTCGACGGTAGGCGGTTCGCGTGACCGATGCGGATGCGGTCTTCATGCTCGCGCCGTGCGCGTGCACAACAGAGACCTCGGACGTATGCAACACTCGCCCGCCCGCCTCCCGAACCCGTCGGCACCAGTCCATATCCTCGAAGTAGAGTGAGTAGCCTTCATCCCACTCCAAGCCGCCCCCCGGCGCGGTTCGATCAATCAAGATACAGGAGCCCGACAGCCAATCCACCTCGCGGGTCCCGTCGGCCTCGGCCAGAACTTCCTCACCGGCGGCGGAATCCCGTTGGGTGCATCCGCGCGTGAGACGTCTGCGCCGTCGTTCGGAGCGCCAGGACGGATCGGCACCCCACGTCAATTGCGGTGTGCCGTCTTCATACCGCTGCAAAGGCCCCAGCGCCGCCGGACATTCGACACGGTCGGCGCTCCGTTCGGCGCTACGGTCAGCGACACCCTCCAGCGCCGTCACCTGTTCGCGTGTCAGCAGCACATCCGCGTTCAAGAGAAGAACGCGCCGGTCTTCCAGTTCTTTCAAACCCGCATTCACCGCGGCTGAGAAGCCAACGTTTTCCTGTAGGCCGAGGGTTGCGACACCCGGGTACGTCTCCGGTAGCCGGTCCAGACGCGAGTCGCCGGAAGCCACATCGACCACAAGAATGGGTCCCGAACCGTGCGCGGTCGGCGACTCCTCCCGCAACGCCTCAAGAAGGCGCTCCAGTTCGTGGAAGGTCTTATGATGAACGATCAGTATCGCGGTCACGATTGGTGAAACGGTCCTCTTCGCAGTTTCGTCACTCGCCGAGTACGGCTTCGGAATCGCCAAAGAGCTCTCCGGGGTACGTCTGGTGGGGGTCGATCGAGTAGACGCGCAGTTTATCTAGGTAGACGATGACCGTCTTGTCCTCAGTGTCATTGACGACCTGCAACAAGGGAATCACGCCGCCGCTGCGGGATTCGACCAAGACCGAAATGCGATGCCAGCCGTCCATGAAAGCCTCGCTGTCCCGAGGCGCGTTGAGAGCCATGGAACCGTCGAAACTCGCCTCCAAACCCACGAGGTAGATCGTCGCCCCGAGACCGGTCGTTCGAATCGAGACCGTGATCAAAGTCGTCCCCGTCGTCGCAATCGGTTTCGCGGGATCGCGGATGAACGCCGTGACGTTCCCCGGCTCGGCGACAACGAGAACGCCTGTCCCATTGGTCGCCCCCTCGAACATGCCCGAAGTGGGTAACGCCGCGGCGTCGAGAAGAAGAGCCGGGAAGTAAAGCCCATCGAGCCCGCCCGGCAGAACAGCGAAATCGCTTTCACCAAGCGGCTCATCAAAGTCAAACGCCTCAACGGGAGTCGGCATGATTCCGGGCACGATGGTAGGTGTTGGAGTCGGCGTTGATGTCGGCGTGTCGGTCGGTGTTGAAGTCGGTGTGTCGGTCGGTGTTGAAGTCGGTGTGTCGGTCGGTGTCGGCGTGGGCGTAAGAGTCTCGGTCGGGGTCAGTGTCGGCGTCGGGGTCAGTGTTGGGGTCAGCGTCGGTGTGGGGCTGGAGAGTTGGGTCGCGGTCTCGATGGGGGTGGGTGTGAGCTCGCCACCCCCTTCGACATCTGTCGGTGTGGGTGAGTTCGTGAGAGTCGGTGTCGAACCAGGTGTATCCGTGGCTTCGGGCGAGACCGTCTCCGTGGGGTCGGTGGGTTCGGCCGAGGTTTCGGTCGGGGTCGGCGTAAGGGTGACGGGAACGCCCGGATCCTTCCCAACCGCGAAGACCCAGTCTCCCGCGGCCACGAATAACCTTCCACTAAATACGCCGTGCTCGGCAAACGCCAAACCGTGGATAGGGAGTTCACCGAAATCGGCGAAAAATACGGCGCGGCCGAAGGCAGAAACGCTGTAGAGTTCATTGGGACCGTCGCGCCGCGCAACAATCAACGACTCGCCGAACGCCATCCCCCGAGTCTGTACCATCACACTAAACGGACAGTTCGGGGTCCCAAAAGATGTCCCCAACACATCCAGCGCAAACCGTCGCACACGGCCTGTCGTGTCCAAGGTGAAAAGATCGTCGTCACCCACGACGGTGATGAAGAGATCCGTTCCAAAAGGCCGACCGCGACCAAAGGCTATGGCACAAGGGGGTCCGGGCAGATCTTCGGCGGCCGCTACCATCTCGAGCGTTCCGTCCTCACGCACGCGCTTGATTCCCGGCTCGGGGCCGGACGGAATGGCGATATACGCCGCCAAGGGCCAGCGGCTTTCGGGCGGTGGATACGCGAGCCCATCGGGTCCGAGCTCCACACCGAGAGACATCGAACGAACGGAGACATTCCCGAGCTCGTCGACAGCCACAAGGCGGCTGGAGCGATCCTCCGTCTCGGGATCGATATGGAAGAGCACGGTGGGATCTTCGTCGAAGTCAAACAAGATGTCCCCATCGAAACCGACCCCCAAAGAATGGCCATCCGCCAATGGCGAGACGCCGTAATCGGGTCCGATGCGCACTACCCGATCTCCACCAGAGACAAAAACGCGGTCGCCAAACCGGCCGCCCTGACTGTAGGCGATGCCGTGGGCTGGAATGCGGGCGACGGGAAAAACTTGGAAACCCGCAGGTTGACCGGCCAGAACGATTCCCGCAACAGGCGGTGTGGGCGTCGGAGTCGGCGTAAGAGTCGGGGTCGGGGTCGGGGTCGGAGTCGGAGGAAGCGGAGGGCGGTGGCGTTCGCCGAGATGGATATCGTCGATGTATATATTCACGACGGCTTGCGACTGGTCTCGGCGAACGAAGACCAATCCCGCCAGTCCGCCCATCGTACCCGTCAATGAACCGTTGCCATCCGAGAAATCCGCTACGGGCTCCCCGGGAATGTCGATATAGAGATACTGCCAGTAGGGTGACGCGTGGATCGTGTTAT
>CAYTDF010000060.1:8955-14328 GCA_964436365.1 uncultured bacterium
ATAGCCTCGACCGGCCCGGTAGCGGAAGAGGGCGAGCCGACGGTGCCCGTCTCCTGTGAGTCGTAGGTGAGGAAGTAATACCCGAGGGGCGGGCCCTCGCGGTAGAGAACGTTAAGCGAAAGACCGAACGTGTAGTCGATAAGCGGCGCGGGATTGGACAGCGCCCCTACCTCCCCCATACGCGCGCTGGGCAGCACCGCGACCGCGCGTTCGGGGGCGTCGTGCCTCCAGACCCAACTGAGCGCATACGACCGCCGTCCGGGCTCGGCAAACGCCGGGTCGACAAAATCGTTGGCCTCATCGAATGTGACACGCGTCATCCCACTCATCGGGGTGACGCCTTCAGCCGACCAAGAAGATTCGTGAGCGGGCGCGAAGAGAACCCGCTCGCCCGCCGAGTACGGCTCGAAATCCTCGATCGGCCAGTTGGGGATACGTATGGTGAGTTCGAGCTTCGGGGGAGGCGATCCGATGGAACCCTTGAATGTGACCGTCCCGTCCAATGCCTCGAAGCGGATGCCGACAGCATCTTCGTTGGCCCGATTCAAAGGGCGGTCGAACTCGACGGGGAATGTGGAAGAGCGCACGGTGCCGGTACCGCTGTCGATCTCTTCGATGACCGTTTGGCCCGCCGAGACGATGCGGCCGTCGATCCTTCCGAGGATCTCCACGGAAAGACGGGCTCCTGGATCGAGATCGATTTCGAAATCCACCAGGGTGGCTCCGACAATGTACTGTCGGCTAACCGCTTGCTCGCTTTCAAAAGCCCACGTCGTCGCCTCCGCTAACGCGCCGACGAAAGGGCCGCTTCCCGAGCTGGTCGACAGACGGTCGCCCGACCATTGGGGGTCGAGATACAGAGTCACCATGTAGGTTTCGTCAGCGGCGAGAACCGAAACGGATTGGGGGAGCAGAAACGAGAGAAGGTACACGGCGGCCGGAACGGTCCGCGAACGCCATACGCTCTTCGCCCGGGCATGGTGAGATTTCATGATGCAGTTCAGCCCTTACGGGACGGAATTATAGCGCGAATCACAGTTTCTTGCGCGGCTTTTGGGTGTCTCCCCACAATTTATGTGACTCCCCAGAAATGCTCCCGATTGGAGGATACAGAGCCGCTCGACGGCCGGGATCAGTAGCGTCTGCCCAAGGCGAGGAACGAAAAGAGCCCCCAGGCCACTCCCGCGCCGCTGGCGAGCGCGTCCAAGAAGTTGATGTGAAGCGTGGCGAGCGCGAAGACCCAGCCGCGTTCCAACGCCAAGCCACGGGTGATGGGGCCCGCAAAGAAGAGGAAAAGGAGCAGAGAAAGCAGCCCGGCCAGGCAAGACGCAACCCAAAACGGCGAGCCTAGTGAAGAACCCAACGCCAAGAACGTGAGGCAAGCGTAAGCGGCAGGCAGACGCGCCATGGTGCTGACCGCGTTGGTGCCGAATCGCGCTTTGCCGCCATCGTCTGTGGGCGTCTGGGGTGGGACACCTTCCGGGATGGGCGGCTCGGACCGGTTGCGGAGCAACAGCCGGGCGAGGTCGCGCGAACGGCGGAACTGATTGCGCAGCAGACCCACGAGCCCGAGACGCTTGTTGTGAACGACCTCCAACCCCCGGTCGAGCGCGATGCGATGGCCACCACGAACCAGATTGCGCCCCAGAGTGCGGTCCTCCACCGAGGCGCGGCGGATCAACGTGTCAAACCCGCCGCAGTGGAAAAAAACGTCTCGTCGGACGGCAGTCACGGAGGTGAATGTGGTGTCGATGAAATCGGGGAGACGTAGGAGAACGAGGCGGTTGTAGAGATTCTTGTACTGAGAAACGAGGTTCGGGTGAGGAGAGTCGCGGCTGAAGATCCCCTGCACCGCTTCCGCGCCAGTGCGTTGCATGCAGTCCTGGATTCGGGTCAGCATCTCCGTCGGCACCCAGACGTCATCATCGGTGAACAGCACGACCTCGCCAGTGGCCGCCTCAGCGCCCCGGGTGCGGGCGGTGGCCGGGCCGGCGTTCTCTTCGAGCACGATGACGCGCGCGCCATGACCGCGAGCCAGCTCGGCGGTGCCATCGGTGGAAGCGTCATCGACCACGATCACCTCACGATCGGCTCCCTCCAGGCGTGCAACAGACTCCAGTGTGGCCGTCAGTGTGGCGGAACCGTTGTGCACGGGAATGACGATTGAGAATTTCATGTGACGGAGTATAGCCGAAGTGGAAGCCCCGCAGGAAACGGAGGCAAGTATCTCCCAGGAGTTCTGAAGGTTGAATGGATTGGACAGCCTGCAGCGGCGCGGCAACCGTTGCTATGCTGGGCGAACCAAGCCACTGGACAGGCAAAACCAGGCCCCTACCGGCCAACTGACAACTGGACCAAGCACAATGAGTCGACCTAGCAGCCCCCCCGCGATTCTCGCTCTCGAAGATGGAACGATCTACCGTGGCCGAGCCTTCGGCGCCCTTGACGGCGCAGAAGGCGAAGTCGTCTTCAACACCTCGATGACAGGCTATCAAGAGATTCTGACGGATCCGTCGTACTACCGGCAGATCGTCACCATGACCTACACCCAGATCGGCAACTATGGAATCGGTCCGGAGGATGTCGAGTCGGGCAAAGTGCAGGTCGCCGGATTCATCGTCAAAGAGCTGAGCCGCCCGGATCGAACGGGAAAGCCGAGCAACTGGCGCTGTTCGAAACGCCTTGAAGATTGGCTGGCCGAGAACGGCGTGATGGGCCTCGAAGGTATCGACACGCGCGCACTGGTGCGGAAACTGCGCTCGGGCGGCGTGCTGCGGGGTGTGATCACCACCGATGTGGAACATTCCGACGACGCCGTAAACCGCGCCCGCGCGATTCCCGATATGGCCGGAAGCGATCTGGTGCAGCATGTCTCAACCGCCGACACCTACACCTGGCAAGAGCGGTTGCATCCGATGGATGTCGAGGCGCACGAAGTTTACGGTGAACAGTACGCCTCAATGCGAGGGGACGGCGAATCCAAACACCGTGTCGTGGCCATCGACTTTGGCGTGAAGCGAAACATTCTTCGGCATCTGACCAGCCGAAAGTGTTCGGTGAAGGTGGTTCCAGCCACAACCTCGGCGAGCGATATCCTGGCACTGAAACCCGACGGGGTCTTTCTTTCGAACGGCCCGGGCGATCCCGAACCGGTCACATACGGTATCGCCACGGTTCGCGAGCTGCTGGGCAAAGTGCCCATCTTCGGGATTTGCCTTGGGCACCAGATTCTCGGTGCGGCGGCGGGTGGGAGAACCTATAAGCTGAAGTTTGGGCATCGCGGTGGAAACCAACCGGTCAAAGATATGGTGACCGGCAAGGTCGAGATCACATCCCAGAATCACGGATTCTGTCTGGATATGGAGTCGCTGAAAGACCACGGAGTTCGCGTGACACACGTGAACCTCAACGACGACACCGTCGAGGGGCTCGAAAATCGGGACGCCCGATACTTCTCTGTACAGTACCACCCCGAAGCCAGTCCGGGCCCGCATGACGCCTCGTACCACTTCGACCGCTTTATCGAGATGATGGCGTAGGGTAGCCAAGCCGATCTTCCGCCCTCTCCATCCCGGCCAGATAGATTCATTTGTATCGCACAGCGCGGCCCGTGCGCGGCCCAGTGTCAAAATAACTCCACACCGCAGAATGTAGTGGACCTGCACGCATAATATCCTGTATGATTAATGATTCGACTGCAATCGCGTGCCTTCCCGGGGCAGAGAGATGAACTCTCTTGGAGAGAGTATCCACCAGAGATGAAACCGGGAGGCTCTTTGCGCGAACAGCTGCGGTCAGAACCGTTGCGGGACGCTCTCGATGCCAAGATCAAAGCCAAGCCTGATCACAACGTTCAACACAGCGCTGGTGATCCTCGTCCCCATCTCGATTCTAATCCTCGGGTCGATCGTCACGGTTCATGAATACTCAGAATTTCAGGATATTACGCGCCAAACGAAGGACCGGTATCTCACGAGTCAAGAAGCTCTGATTCGAGAGCAGGTTGAACGTGCGGTGCAAGATATCCTCTACTGGCGGGCTGTTGGGGAGCGAGAGAGCCCGGGCGTCGAACCCAGCCAGATTCGCGAAGACATTCTGAGAAGGATATCGCAAGTCGCTTTCGGCGCGGACGGCGAGGGGGTTATCTTCGTGCGGAACTTCGAGGGCGTTGAGTTGGTCAATCGGAAATCGCCCCATTTGGTCGGCAAGAATCTCTGGACGATGGAAGACGTTAACGGCGTAAAGGTGTTTCAAAGGGAGATAGAGATCGCCAAGACCAAACCGGAGGGTGGAATCCTAAAATACTGGTGGAGCGAGACAGGCGACCCTGCGGATGCGACGCCGAAAATGTCCTTTGTGAAAGGCGTGGCGGACTGGGAGATTTTCGTTGGCGCCGGGGTCGATCTCAACGACGTGGATACGCTGCTCGACGATCAAAACCAGCAACTGCAACGTCATACGAGAGAACACATTTTTCGTTTTCTCCTCGTGCTGGTTCTTCTCTTCTTCGCCGTCTCAACGTTTGCCACCATCATCACCCGCAGAATCAAAAAGAGCCTCCATTCTCTCGATGGCTTGTTTAAGAAGAAGCCCGACGACGACGCTCAAGTCAGCGCGAGAGATATCCACTATGCCGAGTTTGAAAGTCTGGCTCTCTCGGCCAACCGGATGGTGGAAGAGCGCGACGGGGCGGAGGAAGAACTGAGCAAGGCCCGAGCGGCGCTCGACGCAGCCCTCGAACAGACGCCCGCAGGTATCATCATCGCGGACGCACCGAACTGTCATCTTCGGCTGGTCAACGCTGCCGCCGTCGATATCACGGGTCAGAGCCGCGATGCCCAGGAACGCATCTCCCTCGACGACCTGAACTGGCAGATACTGCGCGCGGACGGCACGCCGATCCCGGTGGAGGAGCGCGCTCTGCCGAGAGCCGTTGCCTGCGGTGAAATGACGCGGGATGCGGAACTGATTGTCCGCAGGGCCGATGGAACGGAACGCTGGATTCTCTTGAATGGAGGTCCCATCCGGGACAGACGAGGGGAGATTCTCGGAGGGGTCGTCGTTTTTACGGACATCACCGAGCGCAGGCGCGCGGAAGAAGACCGCGTGGGTCTCGAACACCAAGTCTTGCATGCGCAGAAACTCGAAAGTTTGGGTGTGTTGGCAGGAGGTATCGCGCACGATTTCAACAACATCCTCATGGCTATCCTCGGCAACGCCGATCTCGCGCTCCAGTATCTCTCATCCCACGCTCCCGCGCGCGACAACGTAAAAGAGATCGAGAGAGCCGCGCGGCGCGCCGCTGGATTGTCGAAACAGATGCTGGCGTATTCGGGCCAAGGAAAATTCGTCGTCGAGCCGATCCAGCTGAAT
>CAYTDF010000061.1:0-14153 GCA_964436365.1 uncultured bacterium
ACCGGGCACGGCGCTAAAGTCGCCTCATTGATATCCTAAACACAACAGTCATGTAGAAAGGCGGGGAACGATCCCCGCCTTTTTTGTTGTCTGCCCAGCGACGTTTCCGAATGGTTCTTACTTACTTATGATTCCGTAGGATTTCAGTGTGCTGATGCACTCATATTCGGGTATCGCCAAATCGCCGATCTGCGCAGGGCTGAAAACGTAGGTCTCTTTGACGACACCGTTGACCTTGGAGGCGTACCAGATCTCCTGGGTACAGCGCATGGTAACTCTTCCCCCAGCGAAGGACGCGGTGATCTCGTTGGTGACGTGCAAGCAGTCTTCGAAACGTCCTGCGGGTACTTCGACTGGCTGGTTTCGCCCGCGTTTGGAGACGACCTGAATCGGATCGCGCCCACCGTCCCCGGAGGAAATCAGCGTGTACTGGGAGACGACCTTCTTCCCGATCGGTAACTTGGAGTAGTCAAGCGCGAACGGTGGGACGAGCCGCGCGAGGTTATTGCCGAGTTCTTGCGCGACGACACGCTTGTCTGCGTCAATGTGCATGCGCGTCGCCTCGGGATCGGTTTCGCCGAACTTCTCTTCCACGATCCAGCGTTGGTCGCCGCCTTGCCCCACTCTGGCGAGGACCTCGACCGTTCGGTCGCCACGGATCGTCTCCAAGCCATCCCCCCAAGGCCTTGGCCCCTTGTGTGTGTAGGTCCATCTCTCGCCAATCGTGAACGATGCATCCTTCTCCTTTTGAGAGGCTACTGAGCTACATCCCCCGAGAACGATGACGAGTCCGATAGCCGTAAACCGATGCGCCAGTCTTCTCATCTCTTCTTCCTTATCTCTGCAAGTCCGGGTCTTCTGTACAACCCACGAGCGTTTCCGATTGGCGGGTGACTTCGCAGAGAGTCCGCTCGACCTGGGCTCGAAGCGCTTCACGTTCCTGTTTCGTCGCGTCGGCTGGAATCGTAATCGGGTCTCCGACCACTGCGGCGACTTCAGTAAAGGGAAGCGGCACAATCAGCCGGTCCCACGATCCAATGCGCTTCACGCGGCTTGGCGTGAAGCCCACCGGCACGATCGGCGCTCCCGACAGGCGGGCGACCTCGATCGGTCCTCGTTGGAGATGGTAACACGGGCCGCGGGGACCGTCGGGCGTCATCACGATCTGCCGCCCTTCTTTGAGCAGGCCGACCAGTTCCCGTACCGACTGAAGTTGGCCTTGTGATGTGGAACCGCGCACGGTGCTATACCCGAGGCGCTCTATCGTGTTCGCCATGTAGGCCCCGTCACGGCTACGGCTGACCATGACGCTGAGATGGCGGCCAACACCGGCGACCGCGCCCAGGAGTATCCGGTTGTGCCACACCATAGCGACACAGCTGCGCTCTTCTCCGGTGAGGATTCCCAGGCCATCCTGTCCTGTCACATGCAGACGTTGCGTGGTGTTCACCAGTCTCATGTACCCGGCGGCCACGCGTGGCACCAAGATGTCGAACAGAGGGCCGTGCAGTTTCATTCTCTTCCAGACATCTCACGCGCGGCGTCGCGCTCTTGGTCGCGCCGCTTGATCGTCTCGCGTTTATCGTACAGGCTTTTTCCCCGGCCGAGGCCTAGATCGACCTTCACCTTCCCGTTTAGGAAATAGACTTCTAGAGGAACCAACGTCAGACCTCGCTCGGCCATCTTCCCGATCAACCGGTTGATTTCATGCCGGTGCAATAGCAGTTTCCGGGGCCGAGTTGGGTCGTGATTGAACTGGCTGGCGGGATCGTAGGGGCTGATGTGGCAGTTCCGCAGAAAAATCTCCGAGCGAACGGCGGCGGCGTAGCTGTCGGTGAGCGTGCAGCTGCCCGCGCGCATCGATTTGACTTCCGACCCGACCAGGACGATTCCCGCTTGAATCTTCTCGAGAATTTCATAGCGGAATCGCGCCTGACGGTTGGTCGCCACGCGTTTACGGTGTTCTCCTGCGGGTGCATTCGTCTTTGCACCTTTCTTCGCGCCCTTTTTCGAACTCTTCTTCTTTGAGGACTTGGCCATGGTTTTTGCGTGTTTCTCTAAAGCGTCTCTCGAAAGTTCTTTCTGCTAGCGTACACGAAGTGCCCGCGCTTGTGGGCTCCAAGCCTTTTCTGTTGCACAGGACAAGATGCAGATAACACTAAATTTTTTCGGTTTTGCGGTAACTGAAACCTGCGGCAACCAGCGAAAGTATGTTCGGCAGCCAGAGCGAAATCGACGCGGGAACGTATCCACTCTCCGATAGGGCTTTCCCCATGGAGAGCACAAAGTAATAGCCCAGAACGACCAGGATTGTCAGGGCGACGCACGTGCCTTTGCGTCCTCTGCGCGTCAGGATGCCTAACGGTGCGGCCACTGCCGCCATCACCAGGACAGAGAACGGCAAGGCGACCCGTTGGGCCCGCTCGATCTCGAAATCGACGATCGTCTGACGCAGCTTCTTTAGGCTCTTGGCCTCGTGTTTACGGAGTTGGGCATCCTTTCGTTGCTTGAGGACACCTTCCAGTATCGCTTCATACTCGACGAGGTCTTTCCGTTTCTGTTGGAGGCTCGCTTCCAGCTGTTTCGGCAGCATGTAGGCGACGCTCGAGGAGGACTTGTTGAGTTTATCGGAGAGTGCGCTGCCCATATCCAGTGTGAACTGCATCTGGGAAAAACGCATCGTGATATCTTGGTATTCGTGCTCCGTATTTTCGTTCGGGGACGGGCCGCCGATGGAAGATTCCATGATATGCCAGACACCGTCTTCCATGGTGAGCTGCAATGTTTGGCTCTCGGCGTCCATTCTGAATTGTGCGCTCGGCGAGATGACCATGGAGTAGATTGAGTTGCCGTTCTCCTGCATCTCGAACAGCTGAACGTTGCGCATGGCCATGGCCTCGCGGTCGATCTCACCGGCCACGAGTACATGCTGATTGCCAATATCTTGGAAGTGTCCGGCCTGCATACCCCCGGATATCGATTTCTCGAGAATCTTGGCGGCCACCGAGGTCGCGTACTGCATCGAGAGCGGCGTGACAACGTGACTCCAGTACAGCAGAATACCGGTTAAGATCGCGCCGAGCAGCAACGCAGGCCGGATGATCTGAAACAGCGAGATTCCTCCAGCCATCATGGCGGTGATTTCATTCTCTTCCGATAGGCGTCCGTACACCAGAAGTGTTGCCAGCAGGCAGGCCACCGGAATGCTTGTGAGACCGATCAACGGGAGCGCCGACGCGAAGAGTGTTATCCCTTGTACGAAGGTTGCCCAGCTCTCCACGAGATGACGGGTTCGCTCGAATAGCTCCCGCAGGAAGAACACGAACGTGCACAGCATGGCCGCTTCGGCCATCGTCGGCATCATCTCGCGCCAGATATACCGGTCAATCAAACGAATCATGTTCTTGGGGTCATCCGTATTCTCTGGGCGGTCTCTTCCAGAAGCGGCAGAAACTGGCGGCCGGTTTCGACGAGGGTCGTGAAGTATTTCTGATATTTTTCGTACCGAACCGAAACCTGAGCCGGGTCCTCTTTTTGTGCGAAAAAGTATGTGACTGAGAAGAGAGCCTGTTCCAGTGCGATCTTGACTGCGGGATTGCGATAGATCTCCTGGAACGTCTTCTCCATCTCCAGCCACTCCGGTCGTTCGTAGACGCGTTTGCCTTGGTTCATTCTCCCCGCCAACTCATGGCTTTGGGTGATGGCTTCCTCTGCGCTCCGCACCCCCCCGGCCAGTTGTTCGGCGATCTCTTCGACCGCGCGGGCGATGGTTGCCGTGTCGTTTTCTTGCGCGTATTCGCGAAGGTTCGCCAGTGCGGCGGATGGGCTCTGCTGGGATTGTTCAACTTGGCCCAAACCGGCGAGCGCTTGGGACAGGCTCTTGATCTCGGTGCCTTGTTTCAGCGCGCCTCCCTCTGTTGCGTCAATCATACGTCGCCCGCCGCGCGAGAAAAGCTCTTGGAATGTATGGATATACAGGGCCATAATTGGCGATGTCGGAACGTTGCCGCCCAGGATGCCGGGAACCCATTTCAGTTCTTCCTTCAGAGACTCGTCGGTGGCCGCGTGGGGGCCGAGAAGAGCGTCTTGGCTTTGATCCGCGATGGCCTCCAGGGGACGGGACAACGCTGTACCTTCGGCGTGGGTTGTACCTCCCCCAGGTGGAAAAGCCAAGTCCATCCCCATCAGAATCACCGGATCCGCTCCCAGCGTTTCCAGAATCGACCAGGCCGTATGTGCGACCGAGCCTCCCTTGTCATACAGCCCCCAGGGACCGGCGGTCTCCTCCATCCATCGGGTCGTGGCGGACTTCTCCAGGTTGAGGACCAGCTTGCGCCATGGGATTTCACGGGGCAAAATCTGGAAAACTTCAGGATCGAAGGCGAGTAGTGGATTGCCCTGTAGCGTCAGGTTCTGGAAATGTTCCGCCTCGAGTTGCGTGGGATCGGTGGCCACCACGATATGCGGTTCGATCTTCCGGGCCTCCAAGACCCGGTAGGCCGTATCCACACAGACGATAAGGACTTCGTCACGGATCTCGGCCAGCTGGTCGACGTTCTTCGTGAGTGAAGGTCCCGCCCCCACGAGGATCCCCGGTCGCCCCGCCCAGGAGCCAGCCGCGTCGCGGAGGCCCGGTTGGCCCAGCATGAATGGGAAGTTCCGCCATACGTTGAGCTGAAGCAGGGGACCGTTCTGGGCCATGTAGGTGAATTCACTGGCCGTGTGACGGAGCGTGTTCTGAATCAGCGCCGCTACCTGTTCATAGTAGTTGCCACTGATCTGGTCCGCGCCGCGGTTTTCCATCAGGCTCAGACCGGTGCTCATGATACCGGGTAGCAGCCGCCGAATCAGTCGGCGGAGCTCGACGACATCTGCGTCCACAGCCCAGTGCACGCGGGGATCGCGCAGCATCCCTCCTAACGGCATCGTCTCCAGCGCGGCACAGAACACCTGCAAGTCGCTCTCGATCACCAGAAGGTCGAAGAAACGCTCGCGATGCCGAGTCCACGCCGTATAAGGACCGTACCCCATGCCCAGCCCGAGAAAGACAGGGACCGTCAGCGAACGTTCCGTGAGCGGTTCTACCATACGCTCCGCCTCACGTTGGGGGTTGTGGAGGCTATGCAGGGCTACGGGGCGTCCTTTGCCCGTATGGACTTCCAGCGTTGGCAGGTTGTTGCGGGATTCCGTACGCCGATACGTTTCTCGGTCGATCTCGAGTCCGGCGATCTTGGCGTGGAGTTCGGGATGGTGTTCCTCTAGACAGGCTAGGTTCTCATCGAAGAGTTGTGTCATTGTTTGCTATCCAGCCCCGGGGTCTCCCTCTCTACTCTCTTTCAAATGAATCTAAAAACGCTCTAGACACCCTAGAGATTACGCAAAGAGAGAGGGTTTGGCTACTCGCGTTCCATGGGAGAGATCGAGAGAGGGTAGGGGACGCGTTTGCGGGTTTGCTCTGCGCCTCAGGCGGCTTCTTCACCCGAGCCCGCTTGCCGCTTGGCGGATTGAGTGGCGAGGTTCATGATCTTTTCCTGGCTGGCTTCGCTTCGGCCCAACTCACCGACCTGGACTCCTTCGCTCATCATGATGATTCGGTCGCTCATCCCCAAGACTTCGGGGAGTTCCGACGAGATCATCAGAATTCCGACCCCCCGCTCGAGAAGTCGGTTCATCAGCAGGTAGATCTCGCGCTTCGCGCCCACATCGATTCCACGTGTCGGTTCGTCGAAAATCGCCAATTTCGCATCGGCCAGGAGCCATTTGGCCAGCACCACTTTCTGTTGATTCCCTCCCGAAAGGTTCTGAACTTGGACCTCGCCCGAGGGAGCCTTAATGCGCAGATCTTCCATCGACCGGCTCGTCGCCTCTTGTTCCCGCCGTCTCTGGATAAACATCATGCGTGTAAACTCCGGCAGGTTGGGCAGGGTGATGTTCTCTCGAATGCGCATGCCCAGCACCAACCCTTGGCTCTTCCGGTCTTCCGTCAGCAGTACGATGCCGTGGTCGATGGCGTCCCGCGGCGTATGGATGCGTGTCGGCTGACCGTCGATCAGGATCCGGCCGCTCTCGATTGGATCGGCTCCAAAGATCATCCTCGCCACTTCGGTCCGGCCCGCACCCACCAGCCCCGTGAGAGCCACGATCTCACCCGCGCGTACAGAGAAATCGACGCCGTGCACGAATCCCCCGGACAGGTCTTCCACGCGCAGCCGCTCGGCGCCGGGCGCGCATTCCGCTTTCGGGAACTCGTCTGTCAGCTGACGGCCGACCATCATTTCGATAATCTCGTCCCGGTCGACATCGGTCACCTGCCGCGTATCGATCCATTCGCCGTCGCGCAGCACGGTCACCCGGTCGCAGACCTCGAAAATCTCCTCCAACCGGTGTGAAATGTAGATGATGGCGACACCTTGGGCTTTGAGGGTGCGAATCAGAGAGAAGAGGTTTTTCAACTCGTGCAGGGTCAGCGTGGCGCTAGGTTCGTCCATGGCGATGATTTTCGCGTCGAGGGAGAGAGCCTTCGCAATCTCGATCATCTGCTGTTGAGCGATGGACAAACGTTCAACGGGCGTCTCCAGGTCGAGTTGGATGCCCAACCGCTCGAGAATTCGGGCCGATTCGGCCTTCTCCCGCCGGAAATCGACGAAACCCATGCGTGTCGGTTCACGTCCCAGGAAGATGTTTTCCGCCGCGCCCAGTTGTGGGACGAGGTTGAACTCCTGATGGATCGTGGCAATCCCCAGACGTTGTGCCGTGAGCGGACCGTCGATCCGCACCTCCTCGCCGCGAATCGCAATGGAGCCGGAATCCATACGTTCCGCCCCAGACAGAATCTTCATCAGAGTGCTCTTGCCCGCGCCATTTTCCCCAACCAGCGCGTGGCACTCGCCTTCGCGGACGTCCAGCCGGGTTTTCGAGAGCGCTTGAACTCCGGGATACGCTTTCGATACCGACCGCATATCCAGATAGGGACCTGACTCGGTCATGATTTCGGCTCCTGTCTCGCTTCAGAGCGCTTCTCCCGGGCTTGTCTGGCGTAAGCAAACGTCCGCACGGCCTGGCACGCAGCGGTTCACGGTACGGTTCGTGGGGCGGATGCGCCTTTCGGCGAAGGCTCTGATCACGCCAGGCTATCAGCGGGTCGCGTCAATCGCCAGTCGCCGAGCGTTTTGGTCGGGAGACCCAGACAATGGGCCACACCGTAGACAGCCCCGCAGGGGTCACTACACTCGATAATTCACTGTGCTAAGGTCATGTTCAGTCTGTTCGCTAACCGCCCGCCTCAGGGCGACGAACTCACGAACACATCGATGTCAGACACATTCACGTGAGTACCACGTGGGCGTGAAAGTCATAATCACACACATCATCATCGGATCACGTGTTACACGGGCTTATCAACGGTGGTTGCCAGGCGCGGTAAGCGCGGGACCGCAATGAGGGGTTATCATGACAAAGTACGTTTATTTTTTCGGGGACGGCAAAGCCGACGGTTCGGCGGCCCAGAAAAACCTGTTAGGTGGTAAAGGCGCGAACCTCGCGGAAATGACCAACATTGGTCTGCCGGTACCTGCCGGTTTCACGATTACGACCGAGGTCTGTACGTATTACTATGACCACGGTAAGAACTATCCGGATACGCTCAAGGCCGAAGTTGAAGAGGCCATGAAGCAGACCGAAAAGGTCATGGGAGGCAAGTTCGGCGACCCCAAGAATCCTCTTCTGGTTTCCGCGCGCTCCGGTGCCCGGGTCTCCATGCCGGGGATGATGGACACGGTCCTCAACATCGGCTTGAACGATGAGACCGTCGTCGGATTCATCGAGCAAACCAAGGACGAGCGTGCCGCATGGGACAGCTATCGTCGGTTTGTGCAGATGTACGGTGACGTCGTGATGGGCCTCAAGCCCGAATCGAGTGACGAAGAAGATCCCTTCGAGGTCGTCATGGACGACATCAAGAAGGAAGCCGGTGTCACGGAAGATACCGACCTCTCTGTCGCCTGCCTGAAAGATATGGTCAAACGCTT
This sequence comes from uncultured bacterium, assembly GCA_964436365.1. Taxonomy (GTDB): domain Bacteria; phylum Hinthialibacterota; class Hinthialibacteria; order Hinthialibacterales; genus CAYTDF01. The sequence continues at coordinate 8,028 of CAYTDF010000061.1, forward strand.
CAAAGCGATGATCAAAGACAAACTCAACCAGGACTTCCCGGAAGATCCGTGGGAGCAGCTCTGGGGCGCTACAACCGCCGTCTTTGCCTCCAGGGACATCCCCCGCGCCATCCAGTACCGTCGGCTTCACGGCATTCCCGAAGGTTGGGGAACCGCGGTGAATATCTGCTCCATGGTCTTTGGAAACATGGGCGACGACTCGGCCACGGGTGTTGCCTTCACACGCGACCCCTCCACCGGTGAGAACGCTTTCTACGGCGAGTACCTCATCAACGCGCAGGGCGAAGACGTCGTTGCGGGTATTCGTACGCCGCAGCCGGTCAACGAGGCCACCAAGGACAAGACCGGTTCCACGCTCCCCTCGCTCGAAGAGCTGATGCCTGTTTGCTTCAAAGAACTCATCGACATCCGCAACACGCTGGAAAAACACTACGGCGACATGCAGGATATCGAGTTCACCATCCAGAAGGGCAAACTCTGGATGCTCCAGACCCGCTCTGGTAAACGGACAGGCTTCGCTGCCGTGCGTACCGCTGTTGAGCACGTCAACGAAGGGATCTGCACCGAAGAGCAGGCTGTCGCGCGCGTCGATCCCGAGGGGCTCGTTCAGTTGCTCGCTCCGATCTTCGAGCAGGAAGCCTACTCTGCCGCAGTGAAGAGCGGCAACGTTTTGGCTAAGGGGCTCAACGCCGGTCCGGGTGCCGCTTGCGGTCGCGCTGTCTTTTCCGCTGAAGAAGCCGAAAAGCAGGTCGACGCAGGCGAGCGGGTGATCCTGATTCGGATCGAAACCTCTCCCGAGGACATCAAAGGTATGGCCGTTTCCCAGGGTATCCTCACCGCTCGCGGCGGCATGACCAGTCACGCGGCCGTTGTCGCTCGTGGCATGGGCAAACCCTGCGTCGCTGGTTGTGGCGCGCTGGTAATCAGCTACAAAGACAAAGAGATGAAGGTTGCCGGAAAGACCGTGAAGGCTGGCGACTACGTCTCCATCAACGGTACGACCGGTGAAGTGGTTCTCGGCGACTTGCCGACCACATCCAGCGAAATCCTTCAGGTCAAAAGCGGTGCTTTGAAGGCTGAAGATTCCGAACTCTATAAGCAGTATCAGACTCTGATGAGCTGGACCGACAAGTTCCGCACCATCGGCGTCCGTACCAATACCGATACACCCAAAGACTCCGCCGTTGCGCGCGCGTTTGGTGCCGAGGGCATCGGACTCACCCGTACCGAGCATATGTTCTTTGAGGGCAACCGGATCGACGCCATGCGCGAGATGATTCTTGCCGAAGATCTCGAAGGCCGCGAGAAGGCTCTCGCCAAACTTCTACCGGTGCAGCGCGAAGACTTCGAAGGCATCTTCGAGGCCATGACCGAACTGCCCGTCACCATCCGCCTCTTGGATCCTCCGCTGCATGAGTTCGTTCCGCACGAAGGCAAAGCGCAGGAAGAACTGGCCAAGAAACTCGGTATTCCTGTAAAGAAGATCGCCGCTCGCGTCGAATCTCTCCTCGAACTCAACCCGATGCTCGGACACCGCGGCTGCCGTTTGGGCTGCACCTATCCCGAGATCACCCGCATGCAGGCGCGCGCCATCATCGAGGCCGCCGCCAACTGCGCCAAGAAGGGCTTCAAAGCCCTGCCTGAGATCATGGTTCCCCTAATCGGAACCGTCAAAGAACTCGAGAACCAGAAAGCCATCATCGACGCCGAAGCCAAGATCGTCATGAAAGAGATGGGCATGAAGGTCGAGTACATGGTCGGTACCATGATCGAAATCCCACGCGCCGCTCTCACCGCTGACAAGATCGCCGGTGTGGCCGAGTTCTTCTCCTTCGGGACCAACGACTTGACCCAGATGGCGTTTGGCTACAGCCGTGACGATGCCGGCGGATTCATTCCGTTCTACATCGAAAACAAGATTCTCGACGACGATCCGTTCGAGAAGCTCGACCAAGAAGGTGTCGGCCAGCTGGTCCAGATGGGTGTCGAGAAGGGCCGTTCGACTCGCAAAGACCTCAAGATCGGGATCTGTGGCGAGCATGGTGGCGAGCCCACTTCGGTGAAGTTCTGCCATCGCGTAGGCATGAACTACGTCTCTTGTTCTCCGTACCGTGTGCCCGTGGCGCGGCTCTCCGCGGCGCAGGCTGCTATCGAAGACAAGAAATAGTTCGTTTCGCCGAACACGGCGAAACACAGAACTGTATTATACAACCGCCCCTGAGGTTCTCCTCGGGGGCGGTTTTTCGTGAGTGTCTTCATCAATTCTGGGAACAGTCTCACACGTTTCTTCTACGGAGTAACCCGAATAATATCTCCCTTGCTTTTTATACCGTTTGTTAAGTCGTAAACGGTACCGGCTTCGTGCAAGCGGCTCGGCCCCAGGCTGACGAAATACCGCCCGTTGGGGTATTGGCCCCGGCATTTCTCAAACCGATCCGGTGCTTGCCGGAAGCGTCCACACAAATTGGGGAAGGGAGGAGGCGGCCCATCCAGCGAACGCTGTCCCCAAGCGCCGGCCGAGGTGGTGTAAAATGGCTCGGGGTGAATCGTTCCCGGCATCTGCGATAGTCTCTTCACTACATCATTAAGCCTGAGTCCTTCCATCTGAAAGATGTCGTACGGAATGCTGCCGATATACGCGATCGGTGTTGAAAGCCCACGGCAGTTTGTAATGTGATCGTGCAGTGGAAACACCCCGTGATCGGTGTTATACGCCATCGATGCCGTACTCAGCGCCTTCATATTCGATTCCACCTGGGTGAGTTTGGCTCGCATCTGCGCGTTTCTGAAATTCGGGATGGCGATAGCCGCCAGGATGCCGATGATCGCCACCACGATCAGCAGTTCGATCAATGTGAACCCGCTCCGTCTCTCACCGCTATCGAGATACAGTACCTCTCTCATGGCCTTGCCTCACTTTCTGAGTCATGGATGGTTCCGGTTCGGTGCGAGCGTATGTACACAAGACCCGTCGGCAATATCCATTGTCAGTATATCATTCTCCATGCGCGAGAAAGGTTCAAGGGGAAAGTGAGGCAGTCTTGTCCGACGTACCCCATTCGTGCTCCTTCGCGATTGAGGTACTCTCATCTCAGCTATGCGATACAATCTCCTCCGGCGGACCGTCCTCACCTTTCTCGCTCTCATTGCTGTGGGCACGGTGCTGTTGCTGATCCCGGCCTGTGCGAGTGACGGACGGGGTTTGGGCTGGACCGAGGCGCTCTTCACGGCGACTTCGGCGGTTTGCGTCACCGGCCTCACCGTGGTCGACACCGAGCATGGCTTTTCGCCACTCGGTCAGTTGGTCATCCTCGGCCTGATCCAAGCCGGTGGGCTGGGGATTTTGACCCTCTCGAATTTCTTCCTGCTCGCGCTCAGGAGTGAGCCGATGCCTCTGGAGGGCCGTCTATTCGTCGAGGAGACCCACGGCCTCTCCGCCCGTCTCCAACCGTCGCGCCTATTGCGGCGCATCTTCTTCTTCACCGTCGCTTGCGAGAGTATTGGAACGCTGCTGTTATTTGTACGTTTTTCGCGTGACGCCTCGGTTGGCCGCGCGTTCTGGCTGGCCGTGTTTCACGCTGTCTCCGCTTTCTGCAACGCCGGTTTCTCGTTGTTTTCGGAGAGTCTCTCCGTCTACCGCGACGATCTCGTGGTGAACGGTACGATTGCGGGGCTGGTTGTGATGGGTGGGCTGGGCTTTTTCGTGCTGAGCGATTTTTCGCATGTGGCCCGGGCGAGCGCACAGCGTGGCAGTGACCGGCTGGTGGTGATATGGACCCGGTTGAGTTACCACACCAAGGTGACCTTGGCCTACACAGGCGCACTTCTCGTCATCGGTACCGTCGTCTTTCTCTTCCTCGAAAGTTTCAATACGCTTTCCGAACTGCCGCTCTATCGCCGCATTCTACCGGCCGCTTTCTTATCGGTGACCAGTCGCACTGCCGGGTTCAATACCCTCCCCACCGGTGAACTTACGAATATATCGTTGCTGCTGCTCATGGTGCTGATGGTGATTGGCGCTTCGCCGGGGTCGACCGGGGGAGGAACGAAGACCACAACCTTCGCTATCGCGCTGGCCGCCGTCACATCGCGAATCCGCAACCGGCCGCGCGCCGAACTGATGGGCCGGAGCGTCCCCGAAGACCTCGTCGCCAAAGCCGTGGCGACCCTGGGCTTGTTCGCTTCGCTACTCTTGGCCGCCGTATTGGCTCTGGAGTGTGCCGAATATGGATTCGCCGCCCACAGTGTCGTTCCCGGAAGGCTGCTAGATTTCTTCTTCGAGGTCACATCGGCCTTGGGAACCGTGGGGCTTTCCACGGGGATCACACCTACACTAAAACCCATCAGCCAACTGGTCTTGGTCGGCTGCATGTTTATCGGCCGGGTCGGCCCTCTGGTGGTCGCCGGGTCTCTCATCGGGCAACGTCGGCGACTCCGCTATACTCTGCCCAAAGACAGCATCATGGTCGGCTAGGAGAAAGCCAAATGAAGCCATCGTTCGCCATATTGGGACTCAGCACATTCTGTCGCCGCGCGGCGACATCCTTGTTCAAGACAGGCGCGGCCGTCCTGGCCATCGACCAAGATGAGAGAATCGTCGAGCAGGTAAAGGACGATGTCTCCCGTGCCGTCTGCGCCGATGTACGTGACCGCGACGTGCTGCGCACACTCGGCGTGCCGGAATGTGACATCGTCGTTCTCGGGCTGCGTCATCATTTCGACATCACCGTCTTGACCGTCCGCTTCCTGGTCAATCAGGGCGTCAAGAACATCATCGCTCAGGTGGACAGCCTCGACGAAGCCGAAGCGATTCGAGCGGTCGGTGCGACGCGAGTCGTCTTTCCCGAACGCGACGCCGCGGACCGGCTTGTGAAGGAGATGGTTCTTCCCGGGCTCGTCGATCAAATATCTCTTTCGGACGACATCGGCGTCATCGAAATCGTCTGCCCCAGCGAGTTCGCTGGAAAGAGTATCCGGGATTTGGGGATTCGTGAGAAATTCGACATTACCGTCATCGGAATCCGCTCGTTGAAGGACGAGCGATCCGGGAAAATCGCACCGCCTCTTCCGCAGACGGTGCTGACCGAAGATCACCAACTCCTCGTTGTCGGCCGGTTCGAAGATGTCTCGAAGTTCTCCGAACGGTTCAGCTAACTGCACGGTTCTGTCGGTTCCGGAGGTTTCTCGGCTGGTCTCTTCTTCACACTCCGCCACTCTTCGATCCGCTCGGCCAGCCGGGTGTCGGCGGCTTGAGAAAATCACAAAATTCACTTTTCTTGTCCCCCAAATGGCCCTCTCATGCGTACTATATACATAAGGTGTGTGTAAATGATGAGGCCGATTGACGCGCTCCGAACCGGCGACGCGGGCTTTTACAGCCGTTTGTTTGACCGTCTTGGGGCAGCCCTGCTGCGTCTGGCGACGGGGATTCTGCTGGATCCACGCGAGGCGGAAGACGTCGTTCAAGAGGCGTTCTTGCGGCTGCACAATACGGTCCAGCGGGGGCGGCTGGTGGGCGGTGAAGAGGAGGCTGTCGGCTTGCACCGGACTGCGGTCCGCCATCTGGCCATCGACCATCTGCGTCGGCGGAAAGTTCGCCATGGAGCACGGGAGGTTCGAGACAATCCTGAAACCGCTGCCGAAACGACACCGTTCGCTTGGTCGGAAGGCCGCGAACTCGAAGAGCGATTGCTGGCCTTGATGGGGCATCTCTCGGATTTGCAGCGTGCGGTCTTTCTCTTGCGCGCCTTAGACGGCGCCACCAATCCAGAGATCGCTGAAGCGCTCGGGATTGGCCTCGAAGATGTCAAAACCCACCTGAAACGGGCTCGCGCCAAGTTGCGCCCCCTGTTGCAGGATTACAAGGATTTCCTATGAACGGACCCAATCCAGAGAATCCAAACCAAAGGTTTGATCGGCACATAGCCGGGCTCTTTGAGCGGGCGCGGTTTTGGACCGATCTCGATCGAACCAAGCACCGCATTCTCGCCGCCGTCGAGTCGGATGCCGGGGCGCAAAACGGCTGGAGCGGAACGCGGCAAAGCGTCTATAGACTCCTATTCTTGAAAACCGCTGCCGCACCGGCGCTGACGCTGGCGGCTGTGTTGGTATCGCTCACGGTTTATC
>CAYTDF010000062.1:0-14018 GCA_964436365.1 uncultured bacterium
GACGATTTAGCAGACATCGGGTTGGGTCCTTGTCGGCAGAGTCCCTAGAGTTTTCCCGAGCGCTGTCTCCGTTCGGAAGACCTTCTTGAGAGCCGCTTCAGAAATACCCTACAGACTACCCCTTCAAACGCGAATATAGCCCCAAGAGGAAGTCGCGATTGTCAGCCGTCACGTACCGAAGAGCTCCGCCCATGCGATTGAAGGTCTTGCAGTAGCGGAGATAATACGCGGGGTTGTCCATCGGCGGCTCGCCTTGAGTCCAATCCCATGGGGCGTTCTGTAGGTCGACGACGCACATGTAGTGATCGACGATCTTCTTTCCGGCCTGGATATGGACGTTTTGCGAGATGGAGAGAGACTTTTCGAAGATCATCGGCGACATGACGGCCGAGCCAATCGAAAGATAAACACCGCCCTCTAACTTGCGGACGCTTTCGGCGTAAATCAGAAAATCACGGACGGCGCATCGTCCGAGCGCTCCACCGTGGTTCAGGGGATGATTGTAGATGATGTCCTGGCCGATACCGGGGTGTCCAGTGAACGGAACGCCGAAGCGGCGCGCGGCGGCCTGGACGCCGAAGTGTTTGTAGGGGTGTGGAATCGCCATCCGTCCTTCGGGAATGTCGAAGGTTTGTATGATCCAGAGCAGGTCTGCGGCGGCGGCGGTTTTCGCGGGAATGGGCTGTGCGGTCGCGCCCACTGCAAGACAGGCTTGAAGTTCGGCGACGGCGGGAATATCGAGCCCTTCCTCCTCCACCATGACGCCGATGGATTCACCGTACCCCAACCCGCGATAGGCTCCCACCGCGAAGGCGAGGTTGATGTTGGTGCCTGTCTCCTGCCAGTTTCCAAACATGCCTTGGTCGACGTTGGCACGCACGTCCTCGCTGCTCTTGCCTTGATAGGAGAACTCCCAATCATGGATGATCCCCGCGCCGTTTGTGGCCAGGTGGGTGACCCATTTTTCTTCCATCAGTCGAATGAACAGGGGGCCGAGGCAGTTCTTGATGGAGTGCGCGCCAAAGGTAAGTATGACGGGCTTGTCGTTTTCTCGCGCTCTTCTTACGCGCCCAGCGACTTCGTCTAGGACACGTTCACCGTCCTCGGATAGCGGCTGTGCAGAGGCATCGGGATCGATGGCCAGCTTCTCGATGTATTGCTTGTAGAGCGGTCGTTCCTCCAAGGGTGCGAAACGAACACGTCGTCGGTCGAACTGTGGAAAAGGCATGCGATGTCTCCAATAGAAGTGATCGTAAGAAAATTCAGGAAACTGTTTCTACAGCCGGGATCAGCTCCCGTCAAAGCCTCCGCCGGAACGGTAAGTAATGTTGCCCGGGCTGGAAAGCCCATTGGATGAGGAATAGGGCATGCCGCGGATCCCACTCTGCTGCACTCCACCGTCGGGACCCGAGCCGATTAGGGCGAACTCACCGCGTCCGAGCGGCCGTACGGACCACGGCTGGTTCCGGTTGCTCGGTTGGTAGGTGTGGATATTGTGGTTGTGGGGCGGCCAAGCATCTGTGCACCTGGGATCGTGATCGACATAGGTATAGGTGTCCAACTGTCCGGTCCACGTCTCGCTGGTGGCCTGTACTTTCGGATTCTTTAGGAAAGGATCGATCGGTATCGAGCCGATATACGTGACCGGCGTGGTCAACGGAGCCATCACATCCCGCATGAGCCTGCTGTTCTTGGCGGGGTTGGCGATGTTGCCGAAGTAGTCGTTCAGCAGCCCGAGGCAGATCGCGCCGTCGTCATCCCAGATATCGATCAGAAGGAAACCACGCTCGACTCGGAACGACTCAATCGCCGTTCCCAGATTCTTGGTGTCCGCCTGAGATCGGGCGACCTTGGCTCGTGTGCGCGCGTTTAGGAAGTTCGGGACGGCGATGGCGGCCAGGATCCCAATGATTGCCACGACGATGAGCAACTCGATAAGGGTGAAGGCAAATCGGCTTTGGCTAGCTGGCTCTCGATCCGTGGACATACAAAGCATACCTCGTCATGTGGAATAGACAGGATGATTACATCACATTTCTGAAGAAAGCCAAGTCCTGACGTGCATCCCGATCCAACTCTCCGGGGATGAGGATCATCCCCGCTCCGCACTACCAAATCTCACTCAAGCGCTCGAGGTAGATATCCCGCATACCTTTGTCACCCTCCTCCACATCATGCTTGACGAGAGCTTCAACGGTATCGGGATGGTGCTTCCGACTGTCGGAGTAATTCTCAATCACAATGATTTCAGGACAGGTCTCTAGCGGCACGGGCTCGACTTGGAGCACAAGCTGCATATCGCGCAACTCCGGCCTCGCATCGAAGAGTCTCTGGATGTCCTCTTCATGGATCGGAACGTCTGTGTGGAGCAGATCGGCCAGATCGTCCTGGAACCGGTTCAGCTCCTCACGAATAACAGGGTGCGGATCGAGTGCCCGTCGCTTTGGTGTCATATGCCTGCCTCAGTCAAAGTCAAACGCCTCGGACTCTTCCCGCTCCGCTTCGTAGTTTGTGATGAAATAGCGCATGTCCCAAGCGTCGACCTGTCCGGACGCATCCAGGTCGTTCCCGGTGAAACTCGTCGCGCCCCACTCGGAGGCCATTTCGAACAGATCGTAGGCGTCGACACCTCCGTCGCGGTGCATGTCCAGAATTAGTTCGGCACGGCTCGGAAAGACGCTGTAGAAGAAGTGAAAGTTGATGTCGACACTCTCGGGGATGACCAGATCGGGGCGTGTATCCCCGTTCAAGTCGCCCACGGCCAGACCCAGTGGCGCGATGTCGCCAATCGATAGGCTGTACGCATCGAGAAACGTACCGTCGCCGCGGCCCAGGAGAATCGATACCGTGTCCGACTCTCCATCGGGGGGAATCACGCCTCCGCCATAATCCGCGGTGACGATATCGAGATGGCCATCGGTGTTGATGTCTGTCAGAAGGACCTGTGTCGGTGCGGATCCCACGCTGTATGTCACGGACTCGACGATTCCATCGGCCGTGTTGCCGAGAATCGCCACGCCTCCCGCGATCGGTTCATACGTGTATGCAGCGGCTGCAACGACGATCTCATCTTGCGAATCGTGATCGATGTCTCCCACCGCGAGCGAAGTGCCCTGTCCGGATAGAGATACGGGGTGGGTCGTGCTCCCGCCGGAGAGCAAATCCTCATACACGATGACGTTGCCGTTGATATGATCGGATTGGAGCGCCAAGAGATCCTGGGCGAGACCGTCACCGTCGAGGTCGGCAAAAGCGACGTCCCACAGTCGAGCGTCAACGGCGGACATTGCGGAGAGCGTCAGGGGAGGAGATGCGCCGGGTACGACATCGAAGACTCGTAGTTCCGACTGGATGAAGTTTACCTGGCTTACGACCGCGACCTCTGTCAACCCGTCGCCGTCGATGTCGCGCGTATCGATCTTGTAGGACGCGGGAACGTCTGGCACGAAGACCTGCCGTGACGGATTCGCCCGGAACCCGAACAGAATGGAGAGACGATCGTCATCCACCGCCGTCGCAATGATATCGGGGAACTTATCCCCATTGAAATTGCCGACGGCGATATCGGTCGGACCGGCACCGGTCACGCGGGGTAGCGGTCCATAGAATGTCCCATCTTGTCGGCCCATCTGCAACCAGATCCCTTGGCTTACGCCGGTCTTCCCGTCTACCTGCGATTGAGCGATGCCGATCACGTCGTTGTAGCCATCGTCGTTGATGTCCGCGATTGCGGCGGCGACGGGGCCAGCGCCCATCCAGAGTGTTAAGTCTGGCTCATCGGGTGTGAACAGAACATCCGGGACGGCATCTGTCCAGCCAAGCAGCCCACAGCTAAGGAACGCGCCCACCAAGAGGGTGTGGAATACGGTACGCCGAATTGTATGAATAGGTTTTTCAGTCATCATCCCAGTCTCTCGCCACGATTTCAGTCAGCCAAACAGATACAGTCCACGCGACCTGCTTGGACCCATTGTATTCGCCAGCCTTTACGGCCGGTTCTCCGATACAGTCTGTTTCAGTCTTTCGGCTGAGCACCCACACCCTAGGAAACTCCGGTAATGCCCCGGCACCATTGCAGATAGAGCATTCTAACACCCCCGTCTGTGAATACAATGAGACTGTGTGGATTGGGGATTCATTGTCTCTCCCAGAAGCACTTTCCGACTGAAAACGCTGAGCGCCCAGCCCTCGCGGGCACTTCGTGCGCGCTACCGGGAAGAACTGTAGAGAAACGCTCTAGACGTGTTCTTTCGGGCTGGCGCGCCGTAACGTGCCCCTGGCAGAGATTCTGTCCGTCGGTATCTCCCGATCGAAGTAGGTCGATTTCAACTTCTTTTTGGAGAACAACTCCCGCGCTTGATCGACAAAATGAGGGCTTTCGGGCCAGTCGCTGTTGCCGTGAGGCGTGACGCTGTACGATTCGACCCCTTCCGGTCCCAAAAAGACGAGCATCACGTGGGATTGGCCGTGGTGGGCGACTCGACGTCCGTCTTCATCCAGTGGCTGCCGGTTGTGGATAGTCCTCAGGGTTATGAACCCGCCCAACGGTCCGCGCCACTGCCCCCCCGCCAGCGGGAAGGAATGACCGCCGCGCTCGATACGATGCTCCTTGCCCCACGGGACCGACCAGGAACCGTGCTGTCGCACCAAACGTTCCTTGGCCAACGCCAGCGCATCGAGAATGTACCGCGCGGTGGGTCCGTCGATCTCATCTCGCGGATCTTTCAGCGGCGTGTGTTCCGCGCGCAGATCGTCCGCCGCCTCCATCCAGACACGGAACAAGGTAGCGCCGGTGGAGTCGATCTCCGTAAGACCGTCCCAATCCAGTATAGCTTGGATGGCGTCGTCCAGATTGTTTTCTGCGACGTGCTCCCGTGCTTTGCGAGTCGCCGTGCGCAAGATGTCCTTCCAGAGGGGGCTCTGAATCACAAACGTATCGTTAACGATTTCGATGGCTCGGGCGAGATCGACGTTCTCGGCTTCGGAAAGCAGCTGGAGGGCGCGTTCGCCTCGGGGATTGAGACGGCCGTCGCCGTGGAAGATGTACGCCGGATAATCCTCGGCGTTGGGAGCGCCTTCCCGCATGATCCGGTCGGGTGATACGTTGCAGTTCTGCATGGCGCCTCCGGCCGGATTCAGGACTTGCACCAGATCGTCTTGGGGGTGGATGTCATTCCACTCGGTTCGCGAGAGATGCCCGGGAACGGAGCGGCTCCAATCGAAGCCGTCGGGCCGGATCGGAACGCGGCCGGTTCGGCAGTACCAGATGTTTCCCTCACGGTCGGCGGCCATGATGTTCTGGGGCATCATTTCGCAGAGAGCCAGCGCTTCCTGAAATTCAACGAGGTTCCGAGCGAGATTCATGCGGCGGAACTGCTCGATCACGCCTCCCCGGCCGTCGTAGGCGGTCTTGGCTGCGTAGGCGGCGCGCTCGTTTTGGGCGAGAATCGGGCCGTGATGGGTTCGGTGGAGTGTGCGCCGTTCGATGCGCGGCGCGCTGCCGGGCGCGCTATTGGACGGTGTGACTTCGATCTCAATCGTCTCCTCCGCCATCTCGCGCCACGCACCATCGTATTCGTACAACAAAGGATTGCCGGGATGGCGTTTGATGCGGTACACATCGGCGGTGTCGGGGCCACCGGTGGTGCAAGACCAGGCCACTTGCGCGTTGTGGCCCAGCCCGGCATAGGGCAGTCCGACGGGGAAGAAACCGTAGCGCCGGTCGGAGCCGACTTCCGTGCCAGCCTCGTGAAACCGGTACTCGTCTTTCCAGGGGAGATGTGGATCGATGCACAACACCGCTCGGCCATCCACAGTCCGTGCGGGCGAGAGCGCCCATTGATTGGAGAAGAGAAAGTCCTCACGCGGCGCTTGCACACCCAACTTTTCGTAGACCTGCGCCATCGGCCAGCCGTAGATGAGGTATTGGGCGAACGCGACGGTGTGGGCCGGTTCGAGTGGGAAGGCGTAAGCGGGAACGGTGTCGGGATGTTCCTCCATGTAGGCGCGAATCCCGTCATGGTACGCGTCGATTTCCGCTAGAGTTTTCGGGGCGAGACTGTCTTTGACCGTTGCTCTTGCGGTCTCCCGGTGCCGGGCGATCCGTTGGCGGACGTCGTGAGCGATCCAATCTTCGCCGAAATAAGAGGCCATGATTCCGCGGGCCTTGGCGTAGTTGACGAAGATCTGTTCGAGACGGTCCTCGGCCTGACACCAACCTACACCGTAGGCCACACCGAGCGTGGTTTTCGCCGACACGTGCGGAATCCCATACGGCCCCCGGGTGACGGTGATCTCCTCGCTCGATGCCATGGATGCAGCCAATCCGATTCGCCCGCCAGTCTACTGCAACTGGAGGGCCACGACTTGCTTTTTCTCTGCGTCGGCGACGTAGAGCATGCCATCCGGCCCCAAGGCAATGCCCTTGGGCTTTTTGAGCACTCCCTTGCCGAGCGCGCGTGGATTCTTGCCGTTGCGGTCGAAGATATAGAGCTGCTCGTCTTCCGAATCGGAGATGACAATTCTGCCGTCGGGCAGGACGGCGACATAGGGTTCGATCCATGACATGATCTTGCCCTCGGGATGAGGGCCCCAGCCTGGAACGTAGATCTGCCGGACCGGTTTTCCTTCGGTGGTGAAGACCTTTACCGCGCGGTTGCCAACGTCACAGATGTAGATTTGGTTCCCGGCGCAGGTGATCCCCACGGGCTCGTGCAGATTGCCGAGGCCGTCGCCCAGCGAACCGAATTCGAGCACGAACTCTCCGTTGGGACGAAACTTCACCACGCGGTTTTTGCCGGTATCGGTGACATACAGATTGCCTTGCTCATCTCGGGCGATTCCGCGTGGACCGTGGAAAGCCTCCCCTTTCGGCCCTGCGTTCCAGGCGTTGGTGAACTTGCCCTCCGAGTTGTAGACCACCACGCGATGGCCCCATGTATCCGCGACGTAGATATTGCCAGCCGGGTCGGTGACGATACCGCCACTCGGTCCGCCCCATTGCGAGATGACGAGTTTGCCCTGTCCCGCATCCTCCCCACCGATGGTACGGATCACAGTTCCACTACTACCGTCGATTTCCTTGATCGTCCCGGCACCGCTATCCACTGTGAGGAGGGTGGCGGTCTTCAGCGAGAGCGCGACGCCTTTCGGCTGTTTGAATACGGTTGGACCGCCCCACTGGGCGATGGCTTTCGCTTGCTGTGAACCCTTCACCTCGACGATGGGGCCGGTGCGTTCCGGCACGAGAGGCAGCAGGTCTTTGAGCATGTAGACCGTCATATCCATGGTTCCCGGGGGGCTATAGACCTCGCGATGCTGCCAATAACGGAGCAAAGCCTTCCAGCGCTTTGCGCCGGAATCGTCGTTCTTAAAGTACATGTCGTTGGTGGCGTGGTAGGGGTTCCAGTATTTTCCATACGGTGGCCACCAGGACATCTTGACCAGCTGGACGACGGTGTATCTGCCCCCGGCGTAGCGATCCACCTTGCGGCGGTCTTCGGTGGCGGCGACGACGATTGGCACCAGCGGCACCTTCGGGCCGTTGGTGACGGTCCAGGTTTCGGTCTTGTAATGACGCAGATACCAGGTGAGTGGCCACGAGCGTTTGTCCTGGACGGCGATGATGTTCGTCTTCTTGACTTTGGGATCGGCGATCTTCTGGTCGAACTGGCTGCGTCCCATCTGCACGGCTGCGGATTCCGTCAGATCGACAACATGCTGAATATCGGGGTGGCTCTGGGTGTAGACCATCAGTTCGCGCGGATTGTCGCTGTTGTAGAAGACCAGTAGGCAGCTGGCTCGCACACCCGGCAAAGCCATCACCAAGAAGCACGCCAAGAGCACCTTCCGTCCCCAGTGGTCGCCGAGCCGTCTCCAAAGGTCGCCTACGAGGACGCCACCGAGTACGGTCAGCGGCAGAGCTTGATGCGTGAGTAGCCAGGGCACCTTCTCGTTCAACAACCCGTAAATCACCACCATGGCGATCGCCCAGTAGATCAGGAATGCGCGCACCCCGTTGGGGATGAAGGTGTCGGTCTTTCTCGGGTCTTGCGGGTCGTTTTCTTCTCGCACATCCCACGGGCGCGAGATGGCGGGCCATAGGCGTCCCACAATGACGAGGAGCATGCCCACCGCGAGCAGCAGCGCCGAACCCAAGAGCATGGATCCCACGCTTGGGGGCACGGCTTCCTTAATCGTTACCCAATTGCGCTCCAGCAGTTTGGCCAACAAGTTTCTGAAGACGATACGCAGGACAGACCAGACCATCATCGGGAGTCCGATCGCTTCCAGGATGCCCAACCCCCGACCGACGTAAAGCGCGTAGGCTCCGATGGAGAGCAGAAGCGGGAAGAACTCATACAACGCCAGCTGCGGCAGGTAATACCACGGCAGGTTGGCGATGCGCGGCCGGTGCATCTGTTGGCCCATCCAGTAGGAGACGTAATCGATCACACCATCGTAGAGAGCGGCGGCGTTGCTGCTGATGCCGCTGTCTTGGGAGGCGGTGCCGAGGTTGGTGAAGAGAGCGGCGAAGCCGAAGAAAAGAATGGCCATTCCTCCGGCGAAAGGCAGATTGCGCCGGCAAAACGCCAACAATCGGTCGCCCTCGATCTCCTCTTCATCGTGTCCGTGCTCTTCCCGGTCGAAGCGGCGCTCGAGCACTTTGCGGAACGCCGAAAGCAAGGCGAACGAGATGCAAGCCAGCAGTAAGACCGCGCCCCAAAAGGTCCAGGGGAACCAGGCGTGCTCGCCCAGCCAGCTGTCGATGCGGCCGTTGATGACATTGCGGCCAAGGTCGTTGTCCATGATGTTCGACCAGTCAAAGGAGCCGAGGAGAATACGTACGTATAGCAGCACGCTGCTTGAGAACCAGAAATAGAACAGCAGGAGTTTCGCCAAGGGGTTGTAGCCGGTGACGATCGTGTGCCACGCACGCATCCGCGATCCCGGTGGGTGCGATGCGACGTACCATAGGCTGTAAAAGACCAGAAACGCGCAGAAGACCGCACCGACGACATAGCTGTTTTCCTTGACGGTGTAGAGCCAAACCAGCGTGGCGCAGATCCAGAGAAAATGGGTGGGTTTTCGGCTCTTGAGGTAGTCGAGGGTGAAGACAAGGAGCGCCAACGTCGCCGCTGCTACGTAAACGTCGTTTCGCGCGAATCGCGAGAAGTAGGTCAGGGTGGGGCTCGCTGCCGCCAACGCCAACGCGAAGATCGCTTGCGGAGTCCCGACATGGGCGCGCAGACGCCAGATCAATCCGAGCATCAAGACGCCCACAAACGCGAACGGCAGACGGCCGGTGAAATCACTGTCGCCAAAGAGATAGAAGAAGAGTGTTCCGAAATGATAGAGGAACTGCCCGTGGTAGGTGGGATCGTAGGTCCACGCCTGCAACCCTTCGTGGTACATCTTGTAACTGTAGAACGCGTGGATGGACTCGTCGTGGTGGTAGGTCATCTGACCCAGATTGCAGAACCGCATAAACGCCCCGGCCACTAAGAGTATTGCGACCAAAACACCAATACGCGTCAGGGTGATGTTGTTTGAGGGAGAGGAAGACGATTTGTTCACGATGGTTGTTACCCGCCGAATCGTAAGGTTGACTTGATCTTTTCTGGGGCTCCCCATAAGGAGTATCCACTTAGGAAGGTGTACCGTTCCGCGCGGACTGTCAACTCCGTACGGGGAGATCGTGGAGCGCGTCCCGCAGCACAGTGACGACCCGATCCACCTGAGCCTCGCTCAGGCGGGAGTAGAACGGTAGCGCGATTGTGCTCTCGGCCACACGTTCCGTGACCGGATAATCCCCCGGCCGGTAGCCGTGGGTCTCTCGGAAGTACCGAAGTAGGTGGATGGCGGGGAAGTACCGTCCGCACCCGATGTTGTTCTCTTGGAGTTTACGGATGACCGCTTCTCGCCGGTCTAGGCCACCCTCCACACGGATTACGAAGACAAACCAGGAGAGTTCGACTTCCCGGTTGGGCAGACCCTCGCCCGGCGGAGCCGGTAGGATCAGGCCCGGCAGGCTTTCGAGCCGTTCGAGATACCCACTGGAGACCCGGCTGCGGGCCTCGAGGATCTCATCCAAGCGTTCCATCTGGACGAGACCCAGGGCGCTGGCCAACTCCGAAAGCCGATAGTTGTAGCCCAGACGCTCGTGATCGAGCCATTCGGTCATCTGCGCCCGTCCCTGATTGCGTAGGCTGCGGGCGGTTTGGGCGGCGGTCTCGTCGTCGGTGACGAACATGCCGCCTTCGCCGGTTGTGATCTGCTTGTTGGGATAGAAACCGAAAACACCGGACATTCCGAATCCACCCACGTGCCGGCCGTCCACGGTCCCTCCCAACGCCTCGCACGCGTCCTCGATTACGAGTAGACCGTGCCTCTCGGCGATGGCCACGATCTCGGGCATGTTGCAGGGACGACCGAAAATGTGGACCGGCAGCAGCGCGCGCGTCTTGGGTGTAATTGCGGCCTCGATGGCCTCGGGGAGCAGATTGAACGTTTCTTCGTCGATGTCGGTGAAGACCGTGCGGGCACCCACAATGAGCGGTGCATTGGCCGAGGCGACGAAACTGAACGGGGTGGTGACCACCTCGTCTCCGGGGCCGATCCCGGCGGCGATCATCGAAAGATGGAGTGCGGAGGTTCCACTGTTGACGCCCACGGCGTACCGGGTCCCGATCCGTTTGACCATCGCGGCTTCGAACGCCTCGAGTTTTGGCCCGATGGAAAGAACTGGCGTGTCGAGGACCTCGAGAACCGCTTGGCGTTCCCGGTCGCTGATGTCGGGGTTCGAGAGAGGGATCGAGTTCACGTGCGAAAGGTCTTCCATCTCCCCGTTCATTCGAACAGGGGCGAATTCCACGAGTGGAGGCGTCCACACATCCCTTTTAGACCGGTGTCAGGAAACCGTCGACGAAGCGAGCGCGGGCGGGGTCTCGTCCGCGGTTTCCTCCCAATCGACCGTCTCCGTGTCACCCCAAAGCCGTTCGAGCCCGTAATATGCACGGGCATCTTCAGAGAAGATGTGAACGACGAAATTGAAGTAGTCCAGGAGAATCCAGCGCTCACCGTCCCGGCCCTCACAGTGTCGCTTTTCGATACCGGCCTTGCGTAGCCGCTCCGCGACTCTGTCGGCGAGGGCACGCATGTGCAGGGGGGTGGTTCCGCTGGCAATCACGAAGTAGTCGGCGAAGGGTGACGTTCCTCGAAGATCGATCACTCGGATGTCGTTGGCCTTGATGTCGGAGAGGGCTCTTGCCGCCAGAATGGCCGACTGCCTCTCATCTTCATTGTTGTACGGTAGTGAAGTCAAAGAGTTTTCGGTACCTCCAGTATAGGCGTCGCGGCGATCAGGGTCGCCACTGGATATAAAGGAGATCTGCGTCAAGTCATACTTGAGGCGCGAACTCCTCCACCTGGCTCTAGGATACCATAGAACGGGCGGCGTAGGAGATGAGTCACCTTGTTTCCAGGAGCCTCCGGGCTTGGATCGTCGTGGGACGCGGATTAGGGGGAGGCGTCTTTGGCTCTGTCAATCGAGGGTGTCTTTCTTGTTGGGTCGAATCGCCGCCACAGACTCGGCACGCCAGCCGCCGCGAGGCTTCCCACCGTGTCGGCCACCAGGTCGTATAGGTCCGGTGTGCGATTGGGAACGAACATCTGGTGCAACTCGTCGGTCGCCCCGTACAGGATGCAGATCGAGACCGCGAGGAGTACCCTCCAGCCGTGGGCCTTTCGGACGCCGCCTCTGGTCAGAGAGCGAATCCACAAGACGCCCAACAGTGCGTATTCCGTGGCGTGGACGATCTTGTCGACATGGAGGAAATCGAGCGCTTCACCCACCCAGACCGGCATCCAGGGCGGTATCTGAGACTGCGAAGATCCACCGAAAATCAGCAGCATGAAGAGGATCGGCGGTATGTCGTATACGATGAGCGCGCGTAGCGTTTTGTTCATTTGTGTTTACAGACCTGTCCTGGATCGGTTCGGTCAACCGGGTGGAACCAGTTCACAGGGCAAACGTTCCCGTGTCAACGACGGCCCGGTTCGATATCCGATCCTAGGGGCGGCAGCGCTAGCATCGCTTGATTGCGCCGACCCGCCCCGTAGACTCTCGATGGACGCATAAAATAGGAGACTTCGTACATTCATGGATCGGGAACTCAAAGAGAAACTGGATAGTTTGGGCGAGATTCTGCGGAAACTCGGGGGTGTTTGTGTTGGGTATTCCGGGGGGATCGACAGCACGCTCCTGGCCAAGGTCGCTCAAGATACACTCGGTGCGCGGGCGGTATCGGTGATGGCCGTTTCCGAATCCTACCCCCGTGCGGAGCGTGAAGAAGCTCTTTCCATCGCGGAGGAGTTGGGCCTGGAAATCGTCCAAGTCAACACCAACGAACTGAACCTCGAGGGATTTCGGCGCAACGAAGCCGACCGATGCGCGCACTGTAAGGGCGAGCTTACGCAGCACCTCTGGCAGGTTGCCGAGGCGCGTGGCATCGCCAACGTGGCCATCGGCGTGAATGTCGACGATCTTGGAGACCATCGTCCGGGGCAAGAAGCCGCGAAGCGCCGGGGCGCGGTCCTCCCGATGGTCGAGGCCGCTCTCACCAAACAAGATATCCGCGATATCGCCCGTGAACTGGGGATTCGTGTCTGGGATAAACCCGCTTTCGCCTGCCTTTCCTCTCGTTTTCCGTACGGCGAAGAGATCACCGCGGAGAAGCTTGCCCAAGTCGAGGCGGCCGAGGACGTTCTTCGCAAGGCGGGGCTCCAGCAGTTCCGGGTCCGCTATCATCGCGAAGTCGCGCGTATCGAGATTCCGCCCGACGATTTCGCCAAGGTGCTCGACCGTAGGGAAGAGATCACCGCAGAGATCAAAGCCACCGGGTTTCTCCATGTGGCTCTGGATCTCCTCGGGTTTCGTTCGGGAAGCATGAACGAAGCCCCCAAACCCGAAGAGCGGCTTGTCCAGATTAGTTAATTGTCACCAAAATAGCGTTCTCGGGTGGCGAAGCCCCAAGCCCCCGGACCACGCGGGCACGTCGTGCGCGCTCACAGTTGGTGCAATCGAAAGATGTTCTCATGTCGTACCCAGGCATAATGCCTTTGGCCAATTCCAAGAATAATCCTGCCCGACGGACGTTTGGGAAACTGTGGATGCTTTTCCGGTGACGGGATATGCTTGTTTCGCGCCCCTATATGTCTGACAATCCGACGGAGGCCGATGTTGCACAGACCGAATTTTATTCAGCCCAGCCCAAGACAACCCCTCTCGCGAAATGCCGCGAGGATTCTACTGGGCCTGGTCTGTTTTGTATCGATTGCGAGCCGAACGACGGCAGCCGAGACTTCGATAGAGACGCGAGTGGAACAGTTCCGCCAGGAGAGCGTCGCTGAATGGAATGTGACCTGGTCGGGCACGGACGACCATATCACTCGTCTTCGCCGCGCCTCCGATTCTCCTTCCTCCGTTGCGGCCTCCAGCAGGAAAGCCATTCGCAAAAAGAATAAAGCGGGCGTCCTCGACTTTGTGCGACGCTCCCAGGCTCTGTTCGGTGTTGGGAAGCACGGGGATCGACTGCGGTTGAGGCAGCGCCACGAGACCCCCGGAGGCACTCACTACCGGTACGAACAGACCTACGAGGGGATTCCCCTCTATCGAGCAGGTTTCAGTGTGCACGCCGATGCCCGGGGCCAAGTTCACCGGGCCGAGCGCTTTGGTCGCCCCCTGGCCCACGCTCCAACCGCCCCGCCACGCGTGGGGAAGTCCGTGGCGATCTTGACCGCGGTCCAGGCGCAGAAGATTCGGACTCTTCGGGCGGAAGCCCGGGCTCACCGCGTGATCTACTCAACGGGGAAGTTTTCCCGACAGGCTTGGCAGGTGGAACTCCCTTCCCAGGAACCTTTGGGGGACTGGGTTGTGGTTGTCGACGCCGTCGACGGCACGGTGTACGAGAGCCACAACCTGCTAAAGACAGTGGACGGTTTGGGGCATGTGTTCGATC
>CAYTDF010000063.1:0-13774 GCA_964436365.1 uncultured bacterium
CGGAGAACGAACTCTGTCGTTTGCTCTGTGGCCCAAACAGAGAAGTCCCGTGCGCCATACCAGGAGACCTCCGCTGCTGGATGATTCTCGTATCCCTCATCCGTAACCCAGGCAGCTCCTGTATTATGAATAAGTACATCCTGGTTATCCGCATTCAGATACTCATAGCCTTCAGGACTGTAACTCCCGCTCTCATTCTGATTCAGAAAGACCGCGAACTGCGTGTTAGTGATCTCATGCTTGCCCATGTAGAACGGTTGCGTGATCGTCACTTCGTGTTGAGGGCCTTCGTTCGTTTCGCGGTCCGGCTCGTCTAGCGGTGAACCCATCATGAACGTTCCCGGCTGGATCAGGAGCATCTCTAACGGCTTGGCTCCTTCCGGCAGCCCGGGGAGGTCGACGGTGATTTCTGATGGGCCAGGGGCTGGGGTCCACGTTTGACTGGGCGTGGGTGTGATGCTGGGGAACGGTGTATTGCTGGGTGCAGGCGTGAACGTCGGTGTATGTGTGACGGTTGGTGTATGTGTGACGGTTGGTGTATGTGTGACGGTTGGTGTGTGTGTGTGTGTAAGTGTGGGGATTATTTCGTCACCGTCGTATTCCCTCACAAGCCGGAAACCGTACACGGAGTATTCGGAACTGGGCGAGTTAGCATCACGTTGCGCCGATCGGCAATTCTCGCCGATGCTTTGCCAACTACCGCCGCGTATGACACGGTCCGAGCCTGATAGGGGGCCTTGTGGATCGACCTGAGGGCCGCGATCGCGCGGGGGTTCCCACCAGTCCGAGCACCATTCACGCACGTTGCCGTGCATGTCGTACAGTCCCCATGGGTTGGGCAACTTCAGTCCCACACCTTTCGTTCCTTCGGTGTTGTTGCCATAGGTGTTGTTTCCCAGCCACCACATGTGCGTTCCCATGAGCTGGCAGAACTCTTCGCCGTGATCCGAGCATTCCAGCGCATCACCAAACGAGAATCGTACATTCGTTCCCGCCCGGCATGCATACTCCCACTCCGCCTCTGTCGGTAAACGGAATGTCCCGAATCCCTGCCGCTTCAACTCCTTGATGAATACTTGAAAGTTGTTCCATGAAATGTTTTCGACTGGATGGTTTGGCTGCCCAGAAAACTGGGAGGGATTCCATCCCCTCATCGTCTCCCACTGCGCCTGGGTCACTTCGTATTTGCCCAGGTAGTACGGACGTGTGATCGTTACCTCGTGTGGCAGCTACTCGAGTTCTTGATCGGAGCGAGTGGTGCGCCCTCCCTCATCCTCTGGAGAACCCATCGTGAACGTCCCCGGTTTGATGAGAACCATCTCCAAAGGTATCGCATCCGACGGGAGGCCGGGTATCTCGATGGTGATGCACTCGTCACCCTCGCATGGAATGCGTACGGGGGTTGGAGTCGGTGGCACAGGATCTATGCACTCCCTCACAAGACGGATGCCGGTACCACGGGGGTCGACCGAGACGGCCGGAGCGCCACTGCGATAGGCCGAGCGGCAAATCTGGGCGATGCCGTTCCAATCGCCGCCGCGCGTGACGCGGTACGTACCCGATGCCGGGCCCTGTGGATCGACCCGAGGGCCGCGATTGTATGGTGCCTCCCAAACATCCGAGCACCACTCCGTAACATTTCCGTGCATGTCGTACAGACCCCATGGGCTCGGAAGCTTGCCGCCGACTAGCCTAGAGCCGTACTCCACGCCACTATTGACCTTGTTCCCACGCCACCACATGTATGGATCAGCCACCGGGCAAGAGGCATCTTCCGAGTCGAAGCACTCCAGCGCATCCCCAAATGAAAACCGGGTATTCGTACCCGCCCGGCACGCGTACTCCCATTCCGCTTCCGTCGGCAAGCGGAACGGTATGGGCGACCGTTTGTTCAGTTGTTTGATGAACTCCTGGCAGCTATCCCAACTCACACGATACGCCGGAAAGTTGGCCCCCCTGCCGTAAGAGTGTGCGGAATTATGAACTCTCATCGTCTCCAACTGCCGTTGGGTCACTTCGTACTTGCTCATGTAGAACGGTTTTGTGATCGTCACTTCGTGCGGTGGCCATTCCTGATCGGCATATCGCCCCCGCTCATCTATAGGCGAGCCCATCGTGAAAGTTCCCGCCGGAATCAGAACCATCTCTAGCGGTCGGGCTGAGTTCCCCATGTCGAGGAAGTCAACGGTGATCTCCGGCGGATTGAGAAGAGTGGGAGTGGGTGTGGGGCTTGGTGTCGGGGTCGGCGGTGTCGGGGTCGGCGGTGGCTCGATCTCGACGGGGTATAAACTCACGGGTAGGTGGGAGCCGGACACAACGACAGTCTTCACGGGCCAGCAGGCAAAAGGATTGCACTCGGGCGAGACCGTGAGCGTATACTCTCCGTCCGGTACATTCTCGAAACGGAAACTCCCGCTAGTGGGGTTCGTTGTGTCCGTCCAGCCCAAGGGATTGAGCGTGACTTGCACACCCCGCATCACGCCCGAACCGCTCGGGAATGCGAAGACTGTCCCTAGAATGGTATGACCAGTGACAATTGTCGGTCTGGGCGTCGGTTGTGCGCTAATGCCGAGCAGTTCCATCGCCCGGTCCAGATCGAGATTCTGTGTCGGAGTGATCCTGATTTCGTCCACATACACAGTCGTCGTCGATGGCCCCCGTGAGACGACCTGAAACGCGGGCATCAGGCGGTCGTCATCCGGGTTGTAGAGGAGCCGGATCGTGTGCCAACCGTCCCTGTACTTCTCCCCGTTCGCGGGCAGGTTGGCCATCATCGAGTAATCGGGTAGGTTCGTCGCCACCAAGGCCAAGCCAACATCCGGCCCGGTACACCAGACAGAGCATTCGACCAGAACTTCTCCGGGGCCGGTCTCAATCGCGGGGCCGTAGAAGATGATCCCTTCGTCCGCGTTCAGCGTTACTGTCAGTCCTTGCGTCGGCTCCCTATTCCGCAGCGGCAGAGAGCCGAATGTGTACGTGGCCCGTGTGTATTCCTCCGGCACGTCGATCGTGAGACCTTCGTCGGAATCCAGTCCAAGCGTGACCGGCTCTTGCGCGGTACACAACGATGCAAACAGCAAGGCTGTGGAGAGTAAAACGAGCCGCTTCATGGAGAACCTCCGCTTCCTAGAGACGTTGTGACACGCCCTTCCTGTAACGCAACGCATTGTGGGCACGTGACATTTCTGAATGACTTACGTCAGAGTATAGAGTGGATAATTGGAAGCAACAACTAACTATCGCCGCCGAGCCCTAGAGCGCGACGAACGGACGCTTGCGCGCGCTCTACGGTACGCGTTCGTTTGGAAACTCCGGGCAGGGCTGGATCAGCGGATCCAAGTCCACGATCTCATCCGGAATCGGATGCGTGCCGTGCCGAATGAAAATTTTGGGACCCTGGGAGATGGCCATCATGGGGCCGTCCCACTGACTGTCGCCAATGACGATGTTCGGGGCGCGGCCGATGTACGTATGGACCGCGTCCACTTTTGTTTGATACGTGGGTGCCGGTTCGATAAGCCGGTTCGAGAATGTCCCGTCGGCTTCCCGCTCCAGCGACGTGCCGATGATCCTGTCGATGCCGATGCCCAGACGTTGCGCGTAGGGCGCGACGAGATAGGAGGCGCTTCCTGTCACCAAATAGACTTCCACTCCTGAAAGCGACAACGCCAGGATCGTATCCTTGAGCAGCGGATTGATTCGTAGCCCGCGTCGTACGGTGACTGGCGGCCCCACCCCGTCGGGATCCTCGATCTCGACCTCGCCGCGTGGGTTCCGCTCCTCACGTTCGATCACCGTCCGTCCGATCGCAACCAGGTCGCCCGGCGTGAGCCCCGCAAAGACCCGCCCGGCGAACCGAAACGCGACTCCGACACCTTCACTCTCCAGAATCCGAAAGTAGAGCCTCTGGAAACCGTACCGGTAGCGCCGGTAGGCCAAGTCGTCGAGCGCTTCGGGATAGGGAACGGTTCTTGAAGCCTCGAAGTTTGCCCGGATGTCATCCCGTCCGCAGCTCTCGGGGATCGCTTCCCAGAACGACTCCGTGAACGCGAAACCCCGATCCCGGATGAGATGAAAGAATGTGGTTTCGGAGACGTCGTTGTAGATGCAGGTGTTGTCGAAATCGAGCGCGGCGATCTTGCCTTTACCGCTCGTATCGTTCAGCTGTTCCTGCAGAGCCTCGCGGATCTCCCGTGTCCAACCGGAAAGCAAGAAACTGTACATATCAGACACCGCGTTCGAACTCTTGAACCGATTCGGCAAACGCTTGACAGGCGGCGCGGCAGGCCGCCTCCGTTCCGGTAAGCAGAGCGCCCGAGAAGTTGGTCGGGGTCGGCGGTTCGTAGAAGCATCCCATACGAACGTCAGCCGCTTTGATGGCCGCGTCGACCGCGTACGTGGCTTCGATCGGTGGCGCGACAAGATACGCCAAGGGGGCTCCCGCTTCGACACCGGCCTCCTTGGAGAGATACGTCCCCGACTGCGCGATGGGGTAGGCGAAAAAGGCGATTGTATTCTGGGGAGGATTCGCACCGTAGAAGAAGGCCTGGTTCTGGATGGTCTCCACTGCGGCTTGCAGACCGCTACGGACCTCTTCCGGATTCGGCCCGGCCAGGATGGCAATGATTTCACCGGAGTTGGGACCCGAACTGTGGGCCGCGCCCGCCCAGAAACTCTTGGCGTAGACGACCTCGACCTCGGCCTGTTTGGTGGCTTCGTCGATGCCCGCGTAGGTGGGATCGTCCGACGTGCAGGTCAGCAGCCCCAACGAGCGTTGTGCGTCCTTTAGTTCATACTGTTTTCGATACTCTTCGTTGGCGTCCGGGATAATCCGGGTGGCCAAAACCTTGCCGGGAAGTGGTGTCAGGCCGGGGAAGATCAGACTCATGATTTACCTCTTCGATTCGCTCTATTCCTTAGCGATTCTTCCTTCTGTTTGAAACGCCGTTTCCTATTTCGGAGGAACGCCGAGAAACGGATTGAGTTCTCTCGCCGGATTTCCGGCAACACGTCTGAGCGTATTGATCTGCCCGACGTGGGTTAGGGCGTCCGCGATGGGACCGTTGAACAGATGCTAAAACGGTTTCCCTTGGAGTTGTATTTTCTGTAGTTCCTCATCGCTCAACGCGTCAAAAGCGTTTCGAAGCGAAAGCAGAACCTCGAGTGCGGCGTCTCGCACCAGGGCGTTCTCTTTGGGCCGGGTCCGTTCCTCTCCACCCATGGCAAGAGACATCCAGATGACCAGCCCCCAGATGTGTTCCTGCACTTCAGCGAGACTCATCGCGCCGGGGCAGGGCCGAAAGGCGTAATCCTCATCGGAGAGGCCCTCGGTCGCCCAATAGAACCGAAAGCCAAGACCGTCCAGTACACGCACGACAACAGTGGAGGCATCCAGATGACTGGGGTAGTCCGGTATCTCTCTGAAAGGTGCGTCCTTGCTCATACGTTATTCCCGCAATCCGCCGGGGCTTACCGGCCGCGCATGCGTTCGGTGAGCGCCAAACCGCTGGCTTGATGGGTTAGAATCTGTTCCATGACACCGGCCAGATGCGCTCCCGCCTCGGCGGGCGGAGTGCCATAAGGACAGATGTTGGAGAAACAGTTTCGCTGTGCGTCGGTTGTGGTCGGTTCCGGTTTGTAGACCATATAGGCCCCGACGCTGGAGTTACCCAGCCCGGGCCGCTCGCCGATCAGAATGATGACCGATTCGGCTTTGAGGAGAATCCCGATCTGGTCTTCGAGCCCGACCCGGCCGTAGCGCACGAAGATCGAACTGCACGATGTGATCCCCCGGCGTTCGAGTCCCTGGCGCAGACCTGCCAGAGTATCGGGCACATGCGCCTCGACCGCGCTAGGGGCCAGACCGTCCGAAACCAAAATCAGCACCCGGACGCCCGGTGGGCAACACTGTTGCAGAGCCCGTTCGGACTCTTCATCCAGAAGCCTACCCAGATCGGGCCGGGTTAGATACTCCTCTTTTCCGCTGCAACGGCTGCGCAGGTAGTGCAATCCGTTCTGTGTGCAGAAGGCCTCGTCGATCTCTGAATGCACGGCATCCTTGGCCAGCGAATAGTCCGCGCGGAAACGTAGGTATTCCTTGGTTGGATAACGCGTGCCTCGGCGTCCGATGCAGAGCCGGGCCGGGGTGGAGGCCACGAGCCGGGCGATGAACGCGGGATCGCTGGCTTCGAGCCCCGAGAGCTCGGCGACGGTCCTTTTGGTGATATCTTCGATCGCTTCCGCTGGGGGTGTTCCGGGGGTGGGCGTACTGGTACCCATCATCTCGGCCAGGACCTTCCGGACGATCCGCTCGACGAGTTCGGGGGCCGGTTTCATCGGACGCCTCCCGAGAAGATCGCGGAAGGATCGCCGGCGATGGCTGTGAGCCGGCCGTCTTGCGTGATCCCCATCTTCTCAAGCCAGGCGTCGAACTCCGGCGCGGGCCGCAGCCCGAGCAACTCACGAAGCGCAGCTCCGTCGTGAGGGCTGGTGGACTGGTAGTTCAGCATGCAATCGTCGGCCATGGGTACGCTCATGAAGTAGGCGCACCCGGACGCGGCGAGCAGCACCGCGAGATTCTCGTTGCTGTCTTGGTCGGCTTTGGTGTGGTTGGTGTAGCAGGCGTCGCAGCCCATGGAGATACCGATCAGCTTGCCCATGAAGAGATCTTCGAGACCGGCCCGTGTTACCTGACGCCCGTCGTAGAGATACTCCGGCCCGATGAAGCCTACCACCGTATTGACCAATAGAGGTTGATAGCGTTTGGCTAAACCGTAACAACGCGCCTCCAGGGTCAGTTGGTCGATCCCGTGATGTGCCTCCGACGATAACTCCGAACCTTCGCCCGTCTCGAAGTACATCACATTCGGCCCCTCACAGACCGAGAATTGCTGCGCCATGGCGTTGGCCTCGTCCAGCAGGGCGACATCGACGCCGAACGCCTCGTTGCCCGCCTGGGTCCCGGCGATGCTTTGAAAGACCAGCCCGGTCCGCGCGCCGCGCCGCATGGCTTCCATCTGCACCGTGACGTGGGCCAAGACACACGTTTGGGTGGGGATCGCCCAGCGTTGGATCACCTCGTCCAGGGCGCGCATGATGCTCTCGACTTTCTCCACGCTTTCGTCAACCGGATTGACACCGATTACCGCGTCTCCCGCACCCAACGAGAGCCCGTCGTAGGTCGCGGCGATAATTCCGTCGGGATCGTCCGTGGGGTGGTTGGGTTGGAGGCGCATCGACAGCCGTCCCGGGAGCCCGACGGTGGTTGTCGCTCGCACCGGGTGATGGAGTTTCTTGGAGAGCACCATCAAGTCGAGATTCGAGAGCAGTTTTGTCACGGCGGCGGTCATTTCGGCGGTGATGCCCGTGGAGAGTTGGCGTATCGCATCACCGTCGCGTGCGAGCAGTTCTTCGCGGAACTGTCCCACCGTCCAATTTCTAATCCGCTGAAACACAGATTCGTCGACTTGCTCTTCGATGACTCGTGAGACTTCATCTTCTTCGGGAGGGAGCAGGGGATGGTTGCGGATATCCGCCAGCGTGATTTCGGAGAGCACGATCTTGGCCGCGATCCGCTCTTCTTCGGTTTCGGCGGCCACGCCCGCCAGCCGGTCGCCCGACTTCAGTTCGTTGGCTTTGCCGAACACCTCGGTCAGGTTCCTGAAGGAGTAGGGTTGTCCGTGCAATTGGCAGGAAAGTCTCACGTGGCAAACACCAATGTCTTGACGGTTACGGGGATGACCCGCGCGCCCGTGACCGGACCGGCGATGTCCACACAGTCACCGGGCGAAACCGCGATACGGTCCAGCGCGACGACGGGAATATCCCGCCGCAACATGGCGACCGTTTCCCCGAGTATGTTGCCGCTGTCCCCCTCGCAGAGCAGAACCACAGGCACGTTTTGAGGATAGTTGAGTCGATCCAACGCGGCAACGATGATCTCGGCTACCTGGCGCGTCTGATAGAAGCTGAGCGGTTTGATGCCCGGCACGGCGATGGCAAAGGGGCCGCGCCCCTCCAGTTCGAGACTCCGCGCTCTTGTCACCAGTTTATCGAGAGTCTCTTCATCGCCGGAGGGAAAGATGACCACCGGCACATCGTGCAGCGGTAGCGACGAGCCTTCGAACGAGACCGTACTGCCCGAAATCTGGACCAGGTGCGCTCCCACGCCCAACACGGTGGCGCGAATCGTCTGTTGCGGGAGTTCTAGACGGCATTGCGATGCGAGTCGGCCGCTACGGAGGATTTGCCCCAGTAGTGGCCCATAATCCCCATATCTCGCCACCGCTTGGCAGTCTTTCTCCACTGAAGTTCCATAGATGTACTCGGCGACTCCGCCGGAGAATGTGACCACTTCGGGACAGCGCTTCAGTTCGAGGGGTTCCGTCAGCCACAGCGGAGCGTCGCGGGATGTCTCCCGCTCTGTGAAGACGAAGCGGTCGAGGACGGCAGTCAGCTCCGAGCAGAGCCGTTCGGCCTCGGGAACTGTGATACTCCCCTCGATAGGCAGCCCCAGCCGGTGAGCCAAGAACCGATAGGGTTCGCTGACGGCGTCGATCTGGAGCGATCCCGGCGCGGCTCCCGCCCGTATCCGGGCCAGACGCCCCCCGACGTACAGCGCCCCGGTCTTTACCATGTTTCCGTTTTCGAACAGGGCCAGGTTGGCCGTGCCGCCGCCCACATCCACATTGAGGACCGGACCGGCGAGCGTCTTAGAGCGCTCTTCCGCTCCCGCGCCTCGGCCTGCCAGCACCGCTTCCAGACGGGGTCCCGCGGCGGTCGCCACCGAGCCGCCCGCTTCCATAGCCAGGGCTTTGACGATGGCCTGGGCGTTTTCACGCCGCGCCGAGAGACCGGTTACGATGACCGCGCCGGACTGGACTTGTTCGGGTGCGATCCCCGCCGCCTCGTATTCCTTGCGCAGCCCTTCGGCCAGCCGCTCCAGATCGAGCGCTTCCCGCCCGAGTGGACCCTTCAGCGGCGTCGGGTGAACTGTTCCCGGATACAGAATCTTCCGGTTGCGGATCTCGTACGACGGCGCTTGCAGGGGTGGCGCGGTGTTCACGACTTCGAAACTCGCTACCACCAGATGAAATGTGGTGGTGCCGATATCGATTCCGACCGAGAGTATCCGTCCTTCCATCAGTGCCCTCTCACCCGCTGACTTGCTTGGCCGTTGCGGTTTGGAGACGTTTGGCCAGCGTTTCGATGCCGTCGCCACGCACCGCCGATGTGAGTGTGATCTCGCTCGGTTCCACGCCCAGCGCCCGAGCCAGATCCTCCTGGGCTTCGGTCACTTTGGCTTTCGGATCGTCGATCTTGGTGATTACACCCACGATTCGCTGTTGAAAGACACCCGCGATACCGTGCGGACAGGGCACATGCCCCGCTGTGGCGTCGGCCGTCACCAGTACGATATCCACGTCGGCCGCGGTTGTTGTCAACGCGCCGTGCAGGCCCGGCCATTCGAAATACTCACCGGGCGAGTCGATGAAATCGTCCTCGAATTCGAGCGATTGGGTTTTGAAGACTCGGTCTTGGCTACTCGTTAGGGCGTGTTTGAGCGTCGTCTTTCCCGAGCCGACGGGACCGATCAACAGGACTTTTCCATTCATCGCGGTCTTTCAAGACGGAACGGGGAAGGTTCGCGTACCTCTGACGGCTCAGGTTACGGTCACTGGCGCGGGAGCGAAGCCCATCCTCTCCATGACGTCGTTGATATCCTCCAGAGCGCTACGGACATCGTCGACGCTCCCCACCAGTACCAGAGCGCCGGTGAAGCGGTCGATGAAACCGATTTCGACATCGGCGGCCTTCCGGCCGATATCGGAGGCCACGATGACGGAGACAACAGGTGTGAACGTGAGGATTCCGAGTGCGCCACGGTTACGGATGCCCAGTTTCTCGCACATCTCATCGTCGGGATGGGCGATCAGGTGCGCGAGGGTGATCTCTTTTCCGGGGACATACTCGTGCCGCATACGTTCGGGGGATGTCGGCGGGCGGTTCGCTTCGGTCATTTGAAACTTTCTCGAAGAGTTCCCTTCATGGTGGGCACGCAGTGCCTGCGGTGGCCGGGCTCTCAGCGTTTTTCAATCGGAAGGGGTTTTTTGAAAGAGACAGTAAAGTCCCTAGGCCGATGTGGTCAGGAGCATGCAGCTCCCCACGCCGAGACCGAGAATGAGAATCGCCAAAAGGCTGAACAACTGTTTCGCGCCGAACGCGGGCACATCCTTTTGACCGCTTTTCACGGTTTCTTTTTGTTGCTGTTTTTTCATCGCCCTGCGCGTCTGACGGTTTCCCTGCGCGCCCGGGCTTGGGCTACTGCCTGGCATTTTCATCATAGTGATGCGAGTGTAGGGCTTTTGCCCGGCCTGGCCCAGCTGTCGCGGTCATCGGACAGTTCTCTAATGCTCTTCGAGGGCCGGTCTCACCGCCTCTCCATCGGACGCCAGCCGCATATAGAGGCCCCAACCGCCACCCAACTGGTAGATCTTGCAGAGCAGCTCATTGCTCCCGGCCCGCAATCGAACCGGGATACGCACCTGGTCTGGGCTGGCCTTGTGGGGACTCATGTCGCGGAAGACGCTCTCCCCGTTCAGCCAGACTTCGCAACCGTCGTTGCTGCCCATCGAAAGGACGGTTTCCCGCTCCTTCTCCGACACGAGGTAGGTGAACGCGAACGCCGACCCGACGATGTCGTGTGGGGAGAGCCGTTCGGTCAGGTCCAGATGCGCCGCCGGACCGGTGATCTTCCGCCACTCTGCCGATTTCGCATTTAGGCCTTCGAAACGGCCGCTCAGCACGATCTTTCCATCCGGCGTCACCGGGTTGGCTACGTCTTGAGCGAGCGGACCCAGAACCCACCAGTTGGTCACAAACGGGCCGTTACTGCGTAGGGATTCGTAATAGGGTTCGATCGGGTTCCCCTCGCTGATATGAGAGACGCCACTCGCCTTCGTGGTGCGGATAAAACGTTCGACGAGTTCCGCATCGATTTCGCCCGTACCGGTCTGCTCGAACTGCTGACGTTGAAAGTAGATGTCCGCGTAATCCATCCACGACCGAACCTCTTCGACGCGCGCTGCAAAGATCGAATCCTTCGCCAGATCGAGTGCCTCTTGGAACAGGGCTTGACTCTTGCGCCGGATGTCGGGTGGCAGATGGCCGATCTCCGGTGGGCTGTACAGGACCATGTGGAGGTTCTCTTCGCGCACGAGGGCGCGAAGGAGATCGAAGTACTCCCGAATCGGTTTCCAAGCCGGGCCGTAGACGCCCTGTAAGAACTCATCCACGAGCGCGTCCATATTCCTCGTGGGATCCCATAGCAGCTTCGCCAAGACATACGCACGTAGCTCCGCCATCTCTCCGCCGCCCTGGCCGGAAAAATTGCCTTGGCAGAAGAGTCCGTCCACACCGGCCCGGTCATAGAAACCAATATCTTCGCGAATGGCGTCGAAATTGGGGAAGGGCATCAGATAGTGCGAGAAGTTGGTCACGTAATGCCAGATATAGACTTTTTCGGTGATCGCCGACCAGGCCCGGAGGTCTTCGATATAGGCCGCATTCTCCGGGCAGGTCGCCAAGGGATGACTGTCGCACGACGGCTCCATGTGGCAGAGCCGTACGATCAAGTTCGGGTGCGGCCGGATATGTTTCGGCGGTTCTTGCGTGTACCGATAGGCCAAGGTATCGATGTATTTATCAGGATATTGGGCGGAAACCGCTTCGGCGATCTGGTTACAAAACGCGATGAGCGTCCCCGCCTGGGTTCCTTCACGCGCGTCGAGCGCCGCGCACGATTCGCATTCGCAATACCCCTCCCAGTCGTTTTGCGATACGGAAAAGATCGTCGACTTCGGATTCTCTTCAATCCATTTGAAGACACTTTCGGTGGTGACTCTGACGACGTCCGGGTTGGTCAAGCAGAGCTGGGCGTACTCCGTCGTCCGTCCGCCACGAACCAGCGAATAATACTCCGGGTGATCTTCGAAATATTTCTCCGGCGGTACGAGTTCGTTGAACGTATGTACGAAGCCCGTCATCCGGACCTTGTCGCCCACGGATTCATCCAACTCGAAGTGGGTCCCGTTGACGCGATTCCTTGCCGCCCACAGCTTGTTTGAGGCCTCTCTGAAAAACGGTTCGCGGTATTCGAGCGCCGGACGTTCCCGTATGCGCGCCGACGGCATTGGGAGCGTCTTTCGCTGGGGGACCTTCTCCACGTCGTGAGTGAACCAGCGGCAGCCCACGTAATCCTCGAGGTATCCATACACGCCATAGAGCGTTCCTCGCGTGCGTCCTCCAAGAACGATTAAATTTCCGTCGCGCGGCTCGATGATGAACTCTTCGTTCTCAAGTTCTTCGTGGGCCAGGTCGGGGGCGAAGCGCGCCAACTGCGCACCGGGGCCGATGAAGATCGTCCGCCCGGTCTTGGGTGTTGCGGCGATGGGCATCCGAACACCGGTGCTCTTCCTGACATAGCGCTGTAACTCTTTGGCCGCGTGCCGCTCGGCGGGGATCGCGGCGGAGTCGAGAACGATGACGTACTCGCGGAGCGCGCTCTGGCCGACGGACCTGAACGGTGTGGTCGAACAGGAAAGAATGAGCGGCAGCGCCAGGATGGCGAGAGCGTGGACGAGTATAGAACGCATGGGAAATCCTCCAGTGGGCGGTTGGGCCCGCTTTGCGGGCACGGATGCTTCACAAGTCTTCAAAAGGTATCGGAGTGCTCGCCGCGAGGCAACCCGGCTAACCCAGGCCCCCAAAGGGAGAACCAGGGAGAGATATGGGAGATCGCGAATTACACGTTTCCGCCTCCCGGTTCGGTAACTATAGTAAAGGCCAAGGACCGGTACCGCCAATGAATGAAAGTCGACGCGAGGCATTTCTGAGCATCGTTAAGCCCGTCCGCATCCGGATGTTCCGGGCGATCTGGCGTGTCATCCGGAACTGTGATGACGCGGAAGACGTTCTGCAGGAGGCCCTGCTGACAGCCTGGAATAAGTTCGAACGGGTTCGAAAACACACCCGGCCGGATCTGCTACTGCTGCGCATCGGCACCGATAAGGCTATCGACCTGCTGCGCAAACGAATGCGGAAGCAAGACCGCGAAGGCCCTTTGGAGGACCTGCCTCCACAACCTGCGGAGTACGACAGTCCGCGAGAGGCTTTGGAGGAGAAGGAACAGCGCCGACAGTTGCTAGAAAAAATCGCGGCCCTACCCCGCAAGCAAGCGCTCGGCGTTTTCCTCCGCTATATCGAAGAGTGCAGCCATAGAGAGATCGCCTCGACGCTCGGATGTCGTGAAGCAACGGCCCGCTCGCATGTCTCCAAAGGCGTCGCCAAACTCAAACAGTCCATGGCCAAAGAGACTCCATAAGCTAGAGGAGAAAAACCATGACGGCTCAATCGAACAACAAACGTGACTCGTTTCTGGATACGCTGAAAACCGACTTGCCGACGGAAATCGAAAAACGCTTGGAACGCAGGTTTCAAGATACGATGGCCCATTTACCCTCCAAGAGAGGCTGGACGGCGAGTCCATTCTTCTCCTTCCGATGGCAACTGGCGGCGGCCACAGCCGCCTTTGTCGTTGTGGCGTTCGCGCTCACGACAGTCATGCCTACCCGAGATGTATTGGCCGATACCTATGCGGCGTTGTCGACGGTGCGAAACGTCGTCGTTGAATACATACCCGCGGCGGAAATCGAAACCCCAAATCAGGCGCGGTACACATGGGCGAGGCCGGATCGCTTCCGCACAGATGCCGGTG
>CAYTDF010000064.1:0-6987 GCA_964436365.1 uncultured bacterium
TGAAATGACTTTCGTAGTTCATGGTTGTCTCTAAGTTGCCGAGTGAATTCTGCCTTACTTGAAACCCGATGGCAAGGCTGTTGTGGATGACTCAATCCAGGTAGACAATCGGTCTCCTGCCTCGCGCCAATGAGTCTTCTACCGCTCCCGCCGGAAGTTCCCAAGTGTTATCTCTAGTTGACGCGATGGGTATGCTCGGTCACTGGCTTGCCGCATAACTCCTTCTGAGGAGGCTTCTTGCCGCTTTGTAGAGGGAGGGCGCTTGACGGGGAGAGGGATTCTGCTAGCCTAATAATGCAAACTTTTATTACATATCGACTCGAATTACGTTACGACTCAGACGAGTCAATGGAAGAACAATGAAACGTACTTATCAACCCAGTACGACTAAACGCAAGCGAACCCACGGGTTTCGTGCACGGATGCGGACGCGAGGCGGACGCGAAGTTTTGAGACGCCGCCGCAAGAAGGGGCGTCACCGCTTAGCGGTTTGACGCGCTCGGGTCTTGCCAACCCTATTGGACGCAAGGTAGGGGGGAGTGGTCCGTTCCAGCACGCCGGTATCAGAAGGCCGCATGAAGTGCGATGAGACGATGGCTAAGCAATATTCGTTTCGCCCTTGGCATCGCATACGAAATCGTTCTGAATTTCTCTCCATGGCGGGTCTCCCCCGGCGTCGTGGGCGCTTCGTAATCATACAACAGAGGAGGAACGCGCGAGCGCATTCTCGACTTGGCATTGTGGCTGTTAGACAGCTAGGGTGTGCCGTTGTCCGGAATAGGGCGAAGCGTTTGGTCCGCGAGGTCTTTCGCCATTTGCAGGGCAATCTGAAGCCGCCGCGGGATTTGGTGGTTCGGCTTCTGCCTTCTTCCAGACACGCCACATTGGATAGTCTCCGAGGCGACCTCAAGGCCCTGTTATCGGACTCTGAGATACCCCCGGCGGTCTCTGTGGCAGCCACGGGCGACGCCCGCAGGTGATCCAAGGAAGAATATCGGGGCGGCCTTATGAAGGAAGACCCTGGGGGGAACCTCTCGAAGTCAAACTGGTTGGCAACCCCCTTCATCGCCGCGATCAACGTTTATCGGCGTTGGATTTCGCCTTTCTTCCCTCCCGTGTGCCGGTTTTGTCCCACCTGTTCGGAGTATGCGGTACAGGCTCTTCGGAGTCATGGACTTCTCCGTGGAGGGTGGTTGGCACTGAGGCGGGTTACACGTTGTAATCCTTGGCACCCCGGCGGCTACGATCCGCCGCCGTCCATGTGAACCGGTCGATTCTTTCCGGCAGCCCTGTTACCGGCGTCACGTCAAGTTTGCCTTGTACCCGTTCTTCCGCGGTTCTCTGTCTGGGTTCGGTCTGCGTAACCGAGCGAATGAGGACCGACGAGAATGAATCGACGACTCTTTATGGCGATTGGCTTGGTTTTGTCAATCGTTACTGCAGCCACAGCACAGTCCACGACTCCGTCTGAACCTGCCGGAGCCGGTACGGTGAGCGACGCCCAGGATGCTTGGACATCCCCATGGTCATCGCTCCCCGAAGTCCGAGATTCGGATATCCAGCCGGTTTCTGTCACGACCCCCCTTTATGAAATAGTCTTTTCCACCGAAGGCGGGCTTCCCCGTGAATGGCGTCTCAACGGCTATCACGAGAGTTTCCGCGACCCACGGTATCTGAAACTGCGTGCGGAACAGCCGGTCAGTTTTACGGAAGATAGTGTGCGGGACCGCTACTTGGCCTACAAGGCCTGCACGATTCTCGAAAAGAGAAGCGTTCCCGGGTACTCCAAAGAACTGGATCAGTTTGTAGACCGTTTCAGTTACCGCGAGTACCTAGCCTATGCCGATGAGGGACGCGGCAACGCCGGTCAAAGTCAAATGATCGGGGGGCAAACGGCCGCGCCCGTCAATGTGGTTTACGCACCGGCGACCTGGCCATACACGGGTCTTGGAGGGCAATGGGGTCCGCGCCACGATCAGACTATCGCCTACAAGCCCAGCCGAACCGCGGTCACGGTGACCGACGGTCCTGAGGAACTCGTCTTTTCCGCCCAGGGCGACGGATTCCGGCTGGAGAAGGTCCTCGTCTTTCATCCCGATCGCTACGCCATCGATTTCACCGCTCGATTGATCAACGATGGCGACACGCCGATTGAATGGGGAGACGAGAATCACTACACGGTTTTTTGGCTCGGAGGCATGGGACGGCCTTCGACGGCGGCGGATCTTCGCAACGGCGTTCACATCGGCTGGCATGACGAAGTCGAGAGTGTTGTTGCGACAACCTCGGGGATTCCATCGACGTACGAAGTGGCGCTGATGGAGGAGATCGCGTACCCGGAGTTGCCTTCGATCCAACCGGATGAGAGCCATGTGGCCGCTGCACGTTACCAGCGCCGAGACAAAGCGGTGCACTGGGTAGCGATCGATTCGAAGTTCTTTGTCGCTGCGATCAAGCCCACAGGGAACACGGACCGAGCGTCGCTCGGTCTCGACTATGCCATGGGGCAAGGCCGGTACCTGGTCCGACCGGAGGTGGGTGTCGGCATGGCTTTACCCGCGCGGCTCTTGCCGGGGGTGACCCGGAAAGATTCGTTTCTGGTGTATGTGGGGCCGAAAGAGTCGGACCGGCTGGAGGCGGTCGATCCGCAACTGGAGGAACTTGCGTCAAACGTTATTTTCGCGTCGGTCATCAAGCCGATCTCGGATCTGATGTTGTGGCTACTGAAGTGGCTGCACGGTTTTTTCCCGAACTACGGGGTCTGCATTATTCTGTTGACGATCTTCATCAAGACGCTGATGTTCCCGCTGTACCACAAGCAGCAGCTGAGCATGAAACGCATGCAGGCGCTGCAACCGAAGATCGCCGAACTGAAAGAACAGCACAAGAACGATCCTCAGAGGCTCCAGCGGGAGACGATGGAGTTTTACAAGAGGAACAAGATCAATCCCGCCGCGGGTTGTTTGACGATGTTGCCCATGATGCCGATTTTTATCGCGTTGTGGGGTGTCTTCAGCAACTCGATCGAGCTGCGGGGTGAACCTTTTGTGGGATGGATAACCGACCTCTCCAAACCGGACGGCGCGTTTTTCTTTCCCATCATGGGTTGGATTATCCCCATCAACGTATTACCGCTCACCTATGCGTTGGCGATGTATTGGAGCCAATCCCGGCAGCAACAACCGGATACACCGAACGCGAATGTGATGAAGATGATCCCCTTCATATTCGTGTTCTTTTTCTGGAATTTCGCTTCCGGTGTGATTCTCTATTTTGTGGTGAGCATCCTAATCGACACAGTCCAGCGGCTTGTTATGGATCTGTTTGGAATCGGAGATATTAAAACGACCCCGGTTCCAGCAGACGGTCCGACCTTGGTTCCTGCCGAGTCGAAACCGTCTTCATCCGACAAGCCTCCCGCCGCCAGGAAGAAGAAATCGAAGAAACGGCGCGGGTCCGCGGAAGAATGAGTGGCCCGGTTCACCGAAAGCATTCCGGGCACAACGCTCTTTGAGGAGAGCCATTATGCGTACCATAACTACAATAGGGCGAAGTATCGATGAAGCCATCGAGAACGCTCTTCAACAACTAGGAGCCTCTCGTGAAGAGGTTGTCGTGAATCCACTCGATACCGGAGCCCGGGGATTCTTGGGCATCTTTGGGCGTCGGGACGCTCAGGTCGAAGTCGACGTTCGTCCCGACGATCGTATACGAGCCACCGTGGTGATGCGCAATCTACTGCGCCGTCTCGAACTGAATGTGGAGATGACCGTTCAAACCCACAACGGAGAGATTGAAGTCTCCCTGGGGCGGGGTTCCGAGCGGTTGCGGGGCAATCGAGGCATGACGATCCAGTCGCTGGAATACTTGGTCGGCCGCATCATCAATCAGGGGCAGGAGGATTGGACTAAAGTCGTGATCGACGCCGGTCAATCCGCCGAACGAGGTCGCGAGAAGAGCGAACTGAGCGAGATTGCCAACTCCCTTGCCGAGAAAGCGCTTCAAGAGGGCTCCGACCAAAAGACCGAACCTCTAAGTGCCCAAGAGCGGCGCATGATACACTTGGCGTTGAAGGACCATCCGAAGTTAACAACCTTCAGCGTTGGCCGTGGTACCTATCGCCGTGTTATTATCGCTCTGCGGGAAGGTGTTCCCGAACGCCGAGTCGAACTCTCGGAGCGGGAACTGTCCCGCTCACGATACGCTGACGGGCGTACGGCCGGAGAGGAAGGCCCTTCCGATGGAAGATCGCGAGAGCGGGATTCCGGTGAGCGTGGCGAACGCGGCGAGGGCCGAAGAGGCGGGCAACGTTCGCGGGGCGGTCGTCCGAAGGGTGAACGAGGCGAATCGAGACGTGGCGCTCCCCCACGCCGAAGCCGTGGACGCCGTGGACGACGCCCGGAAGGGCAAGAGTCGGAAGGGCGAGCACCGGAAGGGCAAGCGCCGAATGGCGAAACGGGTTCGCAGGAAGCGCCTAGAGACGGCGAAACAAAACGTGCGGCCGATGGCGACCGTTCATCAGAGAGCAAACCTTCGCCTCGGCGGCGACGGCGAGGCAGCCGTGGCCGGAGTGGCCGTGGGTCCGGTTCCGGCCGTGGGTCCGGTTCCGACCGTGGGTCCGGTTCCGACCGTGGGTCCGGTTCCGACCGTGGGTCCGGTCCCGACCGTGGAAGCCGACCGGAGACCGATGAATAGCCGAACCGGTATCGAACCTTGGGATGCGTCCCGGATTTTTCTTTAGGGATATGTGACACTCGCTCTGGAAAGTGATTGAGCCTATGGAACATCGGAGATGTGGATCCGCGCGAGTCTCTTCCCGACGCTGTGTCCGAAAGCATGACTCTGCGTGCTTGGACAAGGTGTGGCAACACAGAGTCTGGACGGTGGGTGTGTCGGTCGCTCTGATCGCGCTCTTCGTCTTGCCGGTGCACGCCGCGGACCGGGCGTACAATGTCGGGTACAGAAACTTCAAAGATGTTCTGAAACTGATCGGAAACCGATTCGAGGATCCCGAATTCGATCGGCACGCGATCCTGCTTTCCGCATTGGACCGTGTGGAGTGGGCCAGCGAGCCCGAAGGTTCGACACCGGAGATCGCAATCGACCGTGAGGCCTTCGAGGCTCTCGAACCGAGTGAGTTGCTTCAGCGAATTCAGCGGGATATCGGCGATACGTTGCGGAACGCGGAGACGATCTTCGAGGCCACACCGCCGACCGCGGTTGATTTGTGGAACGCCGCCGCCACGGGGCTCGTGGAGGGGCTCGGCGACCCCTATAGCCAGTACCTGCCCCCGAAGAACCTGGAACAGCTGAACGATTTTCTTTCGGGTGAACCGGATCCGGAAAAGATATTCTACGGTGTCGGAATCCACATCGATTGGGATATGGTGGACAACAGCGGCCTCTTGGTGATTGCGCCGATTCCTGGCGGTCCCGCGTTCACGCACGATATTCGTACGGGCGACATTATCGTGGCCGTGGATGGGGAGCCTTTGGAAACCGCCAACCTTCCCGTCGAGAACCTCGACAAGGCGGTCAGACGAATCAAAGGCCTGAAAGGGACCCAAGTCAGTCTGACCATTCGCCGTGAAGGTTGTCACGTTCCATTGGAACGCGTGCTTCAACGGGCGCCCGTCAATGCGGATATGCGTCTGATTAAGTATATGATCGACGATGACGAAGGTGTGGGGTATCTGAAGCTCGTCAATTTCTATCAGAACTGCGCCGCCGATGTCGAAGAGGGGCTGTTGTGGTTGATCTCCAGCGGCATGAAGAAACTCGTCCTGGATTTCCGCTACAATCCCGGGGGCTATCTGGATCAGGCCGTCGCCGTTGCCGACTTATTTATGAAGAGAGATTCGCTTCTGACCTACACGCGAGGGCGGACGCAAGACGAGCGCCAAGACTTTATCGACAACCACACCAGCCGCCACGGTTTCGAAACGATGGATTTAGTGATCCTGCTGAATCAGTATTCCGCGAGTGCTTCCGAGGTTGTGACTGGAGCGTTGCGCGACAGCGGGCGTTGCCTCGTGGTGGGTGTGAAGTCGTTCGGGAAGGGCAGCGTGCAAGAGGTCTTTCCGCTGCAAGGGGATGCGGCGCTACGTCTGACCGTCGCTAAGTACTATACACCGGCCGATCGTTGCATTCACGGAACGGGAATTGAGCCGGACTATGAAGCTACGCTTGAGTCGTTGCTTCCAGAGGCTACGGAAGGCGACCTGGGGGAAGAGGGTGATCGCGAGGACGAGGCCGCGCCTACCCCGACGCCCCCCCACTATAATTCCCGTCTGGCTCAGTATCTGCGGAATCCTCAAATGAAGAAGGCGTACGAAGTCTTGATGGGGACCGTTGAGGGGCAAGACAAAGCAGAGTAGGGGCGGCCGGTCGGCTGTCTTTCAGGTTCGATGAAGGGCAGGGAAGAACGTGGCTAAGCATCGTCTTGTAATCGTCGGCTCCGGTGGGCATGCAAAAGTCTGTGTGGACATCGCTCGAAAATCGGGAGAGTACGATATCGTCGGTCTTCTGGACGACGACCTCGAACAAGTTGGGACGGCAGTCCTGGGATTGAACGTGCTCGGGGGACGGGAGCTTTTCGACAAACTTCTGCAAGACGGTGTTACGCACGGGTTCTGTGGCATCGGACACAACGTGTTCCGTTTGGATATCTGCGAACACCTGGAAGATGCCGGTTTCATTCTACCGGTTTTGAAACACCCACTGGCCGCGGTTGCCGAAAGTGTCTCTATCGACGTGGGGACGGTGATTGTCGCGGGGGCCGTGATCAATCCCGACAGCCGTATCGGGAAGGCGGGATTGATCAATACGAGTTGCACCGTCGATCACGACAACACGCTGGGCGACGCTGTCCATATCTCTCCCGGAGCGCATCTCGGAGGTGCGGTCACTGTCGGGGACAGGACGCAGGTCGGGATCGGTGCGTCTGTGTTGCCGAACGTGACCATCGGAAAAGACGTCATCATCGGG